>JAGPVD010000168.1 GCA_018067145.1 Methyloceanibacter sp. | reverse complement strand
GTAACCGCCCACACCGATATTTCAGGTACCGGCTCAAGCTTCCTGCATCGTTGTCAGTGAATTACGGGAAATTCGATTGGATGTCCTGATCGGCTCATGCCGGTTTGTGGCAAGCGGAATTCCAGCGGCTGTCGCGGGACGAGGGCTGAGCCCCACTGCCTTTTTGGCCGAAGCTGCTAAAATGCCAGCATGGGCATGCCGAACACCCCAGCGCTTACGGTCGATTGTGTCATCTATGACCCGAAGGGGCGCGTGCTCCTCATTCGCCGCAAGAACGGGCCATTCCAGGGCGCGTTCGCGCTTCCCGGTGGGTTCGTCGATATCGGCGAGACCGTAGAGGCCGCTTGTCGCCGTGAGGTGCGCGAGGAGACAGGCATCGAGGTCAGCTATCTTGCGCTTGTCGGCGTTTACTCGGACCCTGCGCGCGACCCGCGCGGCCATACGGCGAGCGCGGTCTTTCTGGCTAAGCTGCCCGTCGCGGCGCCCCCGATTGCTGGCGATGACGCCGCCGCAGCCGAATGGGTGGCCGACTGGCGGACCGAACAGCTCGCTTTCGACCATGCGCAAATTCTAGAAGATGCGGAGAAAATTTTGCTCTCCCGGGCCTAAGGCTAGGCGGGCCCAGCCCGATGTCCTATTGAGGGGCTTGGAGCATAAGGATTGCCTGGAATGAATGAGAAGCCACGAACGGGGACCTTCGCCGAAACTGGCGGCGCGGAGCACGCGGGCTCTGGCAAGATCGGCGTGCTTCTCGTCAATCTCGGCACGCCCGACGACACCGACTATTGGTCGGTACGGCGCTACCTGAAGGAATTTCTCTCCGACCGTCGCGTCATTGAGGTCAATCGGCTGCTGTGGTGGCCGATCTTGAACGGCGTCATTCTCTTCACGCGGCCTTCAAAGAGCGGCGAAGCCTATCGCTCCATCTGGAATGAAGAGCTGGACGAGTCCCCGTTGCGCACCATCACAAGGGCGCAAGGTGAGAAAGTTGCGGACAGTCTCGGCCACCGCAAGGAAATCGTCGTCGACTGGGCCATGCGCTACGGCAGTCCGAGCATCGCTTCGCGCGTCGAGGCTCTGACGAATGCGTGCTGCGACCGGCTGCTCGTGTTTCCGCTCTATCCGCAATATGCCGCGGCGACGACGGCCACAGTCAACGACACGGTGTTCGATAAGTTGAAGACAATGCGAGCCCAGCCGGCATTGCGCACCGTGCCGCCATATCCGGCCGATCCCATCTATATCGAGGCGCTTGCCGATTCCATCACGGCGCATCTGGCTAACCTCGACTTCGAGCCGGAGGTGATCGTCGCCTCGTTCCACGGATTGCCGAAAGCCTATGTGGACAAAGGCGACCCGTATCAGTGCCAATGCATGGACACGGTCGATGCCTTGCGCGCAAGACTTGGACCGCTCGGTGACAAGCTCAAGCTTACGTTCCAATCACGCTTTGGCCGCGCCGAATGGCTCCAGCCCTATACGGATAAGACCGTGGAGGCGCTGGCGCGTGATGGCGTGAAGCGCATCGTCGTCCTGACGCCAGGCTTCGCTGCCGATTGTGTCGAGACGCTGGAAGAGATCTCCGGCGAGGCCAAGGAAATTTTTCTTGAGAATGGCGGCGAGCAGTTCAGCTTTGTTCCTTGCCTGAATGACAGCGAGCCGGGCATCGCCGTGCTGGTCCATATTATCGAGCGGGAGCTCAAGGGCTGGGCCTAGTTGGGCTGGGGCAGTTGACGTCGTTCCAGGGTTCGCGGGAACGACGAAGGGGGGTTGAGGATGCGAATGCCGGCGCCATGGCTGCCTGCGCTGAGCCTTATCCTTGCGGGCTGCGCGCCCATGACCATGCAGGACATCGCTGCGGTGAAGCCTAGTTGCGCGCGCATCGACAAGCAGATCGCCACCCTTAAGCAGGAAAAATCCCAGAACAATCAGCGTCTTCTAGCGGGCGTCCAGTCGGTAGCGCCGGCGCTCGCGGCGCTCAACATCATCGGCGGCACTTATAGAACGAATGTCTCCATCGCCACCGGCAATTGGGCCCGGGCTATCGACCGCAAGCTGGCGGAACTTCGCCGCGCTAAGAAGCGGTGCTGACCGGTCCCCCGCGATCGCGTATTCTCTCCTCTCGCGCAGTTTCGCGCGGGGAGGGACGATAGTGCGCGCCGCGGTCTCAGTCATTGGCATTGGTTTGTTGTTGCTGCTTGCGGCGCCAGCGTTTGCAGCGGACGATTTGGTCGCCTTCATCGACGTTGCTGGCGCGCCTGGCGATGGCGAAAAGGCGCTTGCTTCGGCGCTTAGGAGGCGGCTTGCGGCGAAGGGCGTAAAGGCAGTGAGCCGCCCTGCGGTCGACGTCTACGAAGTGCAAGGCATGGTCAGGATGTCGCCGGCGACGCGGGGCAAGGAGACCATCCGTATCGATTGGACGGTGTTCGGCCCGGAGGGCACGCGGCTCGGCAATATCACGCAGACCAGGATCATCCGCAAAGGTTCGCTCGACCGGAGATGGGGCGCGGCGGCGGACGCGGCGGCAGGATCAGCAGTGCAAGACATCCTCAAGCTTATGCCGCAGAAAAATGATGGGGCTCAGAAAGCGGCCGCGCCAGCAGGAGCAGCCCCTTAAAACACCGACAGGGCTCCACCATGTATGAGATGCTGCGATTGGCGCTCGCGACGCCACTAAGATCATTTTGCCGCCGCCGCCGGACACCTTGGGAGGGTGCTATATGCTTGGCTTCAATATTTTCGTTCTAGCGTTATTCGCCCTGTTCGTCGTGCTGGTCATCTCGGCGGTTAAGATCGTGCCGCAGGGCTATAACTACACGGTCGAACGTTTTGGCCGGTACACGCGGACGCTCCGTCCCGGCCTGACCATGATCATTCCCTTCATCGACCGCATCGGCCGCAAGCTCAATGTTATGGAGCAGGTGGTTGAGGTGCCGAGCCAAGAAGTTATCACCAAGGACAACGCCATGGTCCGGGTCGACGGCGTGGCTTTCTTTCAGGTGCTCGACGCGGCGCAGGCGAGCTATGAAGTGACCAATCTCGAAGTCGCCATCCTCAATCTCACCATGACCAATATCCGCACCGTGATGGGTTCCATGGACCTCGACAAGCTGCTGTCCGAGCGGGACGAAATCAATCACAGACTGCTTAAAGTGGTCGACGACGCGACCCATAATTGGGGCGTCAAGGTCACCCGCATCGAGATCAAGGACATAGAGCCGCCCCGTGACCTGGTGGAGGCTATGGCGCGGCAGATGAAGGCCGAGCGTGAAAAGCGCGCCACGATCCTAGAGGCCGAGGGCGAACGGCAGTCGGAAATCCTCGCCGCCGAGGGTGAGAAGCAAGCGCAAATCCTCGCCGCTGAA
>JAGPVD010000113.1 GCA_018067145.1 Methyloceanibacter sp. | reverse complement strand
CGCCTCCTGACATGACAAATATGATCCGCGACTACACAACTGACAAAAAGCCGTGAAGGGTCAACGGCATAGCGCTGGCGCGCGACCGGCCCGACCCCCTAGTTTAAGCTCAACGAGAACTATCAGCGGAAATCCCTAACGGCGCGTTTACTTTCTTGTCTTGCCGCCGTAGCGGGGGACCTTGGACTCTGCCGTGGCAAACCCCATCTGTCATCAACACGCTAGCGAAAATTAGCGCGCTCTGGTTTCAGAGGGGGGCTCTATGCAAGTGACCATTATCGGCTGCGGGGATGCCTTCGGAGCGGGCGGCCGCCTCCAGACATCGTTCTGCGTCCGTTCGGGCCCTTCGACGTTCCTCATTGACTGTGGGGCCACGTCGCTCATTGGCATGCGCCGGCTTGGGATCAGCCCCAATGACATCGACACGGTGTTCGTCAGTCATTTGCATGGCGATCATTTCGGCGGCCTGCCTTGGTTCATGATCGATGCCAAATATGCGAGCGACCGAAAACGGCCACTGGTCGTCGCCGGACCGAAGGGCATCGAGGCCCGGTTCATCACGCTTGCCGACGCGCTCTATCCGAAGTGCGGGGTCGAGCGCGGTTTCGATCTCACTTTTGTTGAGTATGAAGAGCAGAAGCCGCTTGAGCTGTCTGGCGTCACGGTCACGCCTTTCGAGGTGAAGCATCCTTGTGGCGCTCCGCCCTATGCGCTCAGATTTAACGTCGACGGTAAAGTGCTGTCCTTCACCGGGGACACGGGCTGGGTCGAGACGCTTCTTGCCGTGGCGCGCGACGCGGACCTCTTCATTAGTGAATGCTTCCAGTACGACATGACGCTTCCCATTCATCTCGATTACATGACGATCGACGCCAACTACAAAAAGCTCGGCGCCAAGCGGACACTGCTCACGCATATGGGTGAGGCGATGCTCGCCGAGTTAGGCAAGGTCGATATTTCCCGTTACGAGATCGCCGAGGACGGCATGATCGTCGATCTATGACGACCGCCCCCGGGCTTGCCCTGAGCGATCTTGTCGCCGACATCCGCAGCTGCCGCATCTGTGTCGAAAGCCCTCGCGGCAAACCTTTGCCGCACGAGCCGCGGCCCGTGCTGCAGACGAGTGGCACCGCGCGGCTGGTGGTATGCGGTCAAGCACCGGGCACGCGCGTGCATGAGTCGGGCAGGCCCTTCACCGACCGCTCGGGAGATCGTTTGCGGGAGTGGATGGGCATCACGTCAGACGAGTTCTATGACCAGGCTCGCATCGCGATCGTGCCCATGGGCTTCTGCTTTCCAGGACAGGACGCTAAGGGCGGCGATCTTCCACCCAGGCGCGAATGCGCTCCGCGGTGGCACGGCAGACTGTTCGCAGCGCTGCCCCAGGTTGAGCTCGTGCTTGCCGTGGGGCTTTACGCGCAAGACTTCTTTCTCGGCGACACCAAGGGCAAGACGCTGCAGGAGACGATGCTGCGCTGGAGCGAGCATCTGAAGACCAAGCGGCGGCCTCGCATCCTGCCGCTGCCCCATCCCTCTTGGCGCAATAATGCCTGGCTGACGAAGAACCCCTGGTTCCAGTCGGAGCTGCTTCCGGTGTTGCAGCGTGAGGTAAGGCGGCTGCTCTAGCCTTGCGAAAATTAGGAAAATAATCTATCAATTTTGGTAGAAGACCGTGTTCGTGGAACCCTGTTCCCAGTTTGCGGGGGTTATCCTCAGTAATTTTGTTAGGCCACGGCAATGCTCGACCGCATGGACCGCAAGATCCTCGACATCTTGCAGAAGGACTGCACGCTGCCCGTGGCCGAGATCGGCAAGCTGATCGGCCTGTCGACAACGCCATGCTGGCGCCGCATCCAGAAGCTTGAGGAACAGGGCGTCATTGAGCGCCGCGTGGCCTTGCTCGACCCCAAGAAGATCAATGTCGGGGTGACGGTGTTCGTCTCCATCGCCACGAGTAGCCATACGAAAGAGTGGCTTGAGCGCTTTCATGCAGCGCTGAACGATTTTCCCGAGGTGGTCGAATTTTACCGGATGAGCGGGAAGGTGGATTATCTGCTTCGCGTCGTGGTGCCGGACATCGAACAGTATGATGCGTTCTACAAAAGGTTGATCACAGAGATCGAGCTGTCCGATGTGAGCTCAGCCTTCGCCATGGAGCAGATTAAGTTCACCACGGCGCTGCCGCTCGAATACGCCGCTGCCGACGAGAAGCGCTCTTAAAGTTATTTCCGCTCTAGCCGTGCGATCAGGCTCGACGTGTCCCACCGGCCACCGCCCATCTCCTGCACGTCCCCATAGAATTGATCGACGAGCTTCGTCACGGGAAGGCTGGCGCCATTGCGGCGTGCCTCATCGAAGCAGATAGCGAAATCCTTGCGTACCAAATCGACGGCGAAGCCGTAGTCGAACTTGTCTTCGATCATGGTCTGCCAGCGATGGTCCATCTGCCAGGATTGCGCCGCGCCCTTCGAGATCGTGTCGATGACCTTCTCGACGTCGAGATTGGCGCATTTTGCGAAATGAAGGGCCTCGGCGAGCCCCTCAATCAGACCCGCGATGCAGATTTGATTGACCATCTTGGTGAGCTGGCCCGCGCCCGAAGGTCCGATGAGATTGACTGCCCGGGCATAGGTCTCGATGACCGGTTTCGCCTTGGCAAAATCGCACTCGTCGCCGCCAACCATGACCGTGAGCGTGCCGCCTTCGGCGCCGGCTTGGCCGCCGGATACGGGTGCATCGAGGGCGCCGGCGCCATGTTCCTGTGCCTTCGGGTGCAGCTCCCGGGCGATATTGGCCGAGGCGGAAGTGTGGTCGACAAAGATCGCGCCCTTGGAGAGTTTATGAAAAGCCCCATCCGTTCCAACGGTCACCTCGCGCACGTCCTCGTCCTTGCGGACGCAGGCAAAAACGAACTCGGCGCCGTCCGCGGCTTCGGCTGGCGTTGCGGCGAGGCTGCCGTCAAACTCGGCGACCCAATGTTCCGCTTTCTCGCTTGTGCGATTGAAGACGGTCACGTCGTGGCCGTGGGTCTTGAGATGTCCGGCGAGAGGATAGCCCATCACGCCGAGCCCGATCCAAGCGATTTTGCTCATTGGGCACGCTCCGTCATTGCCTGTACGGGGTGAGCATAAATGAAATGGCCAGGACGAGGCCGGCCATTTCCAATTCAAAACTTCCGCGGCGAAAAACGATCAGGCAATCGGCGCTTCGGGGAAGGCGAGTTGTTCGCGGGCGCGCCACTCATCGGTCACGAAGTTGATGATCAGCGATTTGCGCACGCCCTTGATGGGGCGTCTCTCGAAGCCGTGATAGGTATTGCTCCCCGGGACGAAGATCATTGCCGCGTTCGAAGTGAAGGGCGAGCGGCCGATATGGTTCTTGTCGGCATCGTAGATGTCCGTGCCGAGATTCTCATGGCTCTCGTCCGTCGATAGATAGAGCAGCATGCTGAAGGACTTCACGCCGAGATCGGTATGCGGCTCAAGCCAGAAGCCGTCGATGTCCTGCGCAAACTCGATGCGCAGATAGGTGCCATCGAGGCTGGTGCCAAATGCTTTGGCGACCAAGTCGGTGATGCGCTTGTCCTGGAGGGCATCAGCCACCGCCTTACAGACGGGGAATGCCTCCTGGTTCTCGGCATCGAAATATCGCCGTGTCTTGTTGTGCAGCTCTCGCTTTCCCGACACGCCTTCGAGAGATGGCGCGGGGAAGGGGAGGTCGAGCATGTCTTCGATGGTGTCGTCTGGGAAACAGTCCCTCAAGACCCAGTGTGTGTAGGGCTGATCTGAACGCTCGCCATTTTCGACGCTTTGCGAAATGGCCAGGACGATATCCTCGGCCGAACTTTTTACCGTCTCAGCGCCTGAGTGCGTTGCCGCCGCGCTTTCGCTCATTGTGTAGGTCAACTCCCTCAAACCGATACAAAATTGCTGGCTAGATCCAGCGCCCAGGCAGGGCCATCTTTGCGCTCAAATAGCACCCTGGCGGCCAGCAGCGCAAATGCCAAGCGCAGGCCCGGTCAGACGGGGTTCGCAGGTCTTTTGAGCGAAGACAAATTGGGCTCTAGGCCTTGATTAGGGTCAATTTCGCGATTGCCATCAGTTGACGGTCCCCCAGCGGATTTCGCTGAGGTCGAGAATGGCCTCGCCATCCTCATCGGTGATCACCTCTTGGGTACGCAGGCATTTGGCCAGCATCTCAAGCAGTGATGCGTGCAACTCGCGATCGTTTTCAACTTGCGGTGGGTTGGCGGCAAGGAACGCCAGGATTTCTCCGTAATCGGGCATTGCAGTCCCTGTATTTCCCCAGCGCAATGAAAATGGCGGAGCGGTGTGTCAAAACTTGGGCCCGCTCCCGAGCTGGCCGGCTGCGAATTCAGCGATATGCGTTACGTGTGGCTTTGACGTCAGCCCCGTTCGCGTGCAGACGTTGGCGCGGCAACAGCAGGGCGAGGGGAAATGATCGAGCTTTATACGTGGATGACGCCGAACGGGCAGAAGATCTCGATCATGTTGGAGGAAGTGGGGCTGCCTTACCGAGTGCATCCCATCAACATCATGAAGGATGAGCAGTTCGATCCTGCCTTCCTCAAGGTCTCCCCGAACAACAAGATACCGGCCATCATCGATACCGACAACGATCTGCACCTGATGGAGTCGGGTGCGATCCTCCTCTATCTCGCCGAGAAGACCGGCAAGCTCTGGAGCCAAGATTTCCCGACCAAGTGGCGCGTGATCGAATGGCTGATGTGGCAGATGGGCGGAGCGGGACCGTTTCTCGGTCAGACCCATCACTTCGTGAAGTACAATCCGGGCAAGAGCGCCTATGCCGAGGAGCGATACGCCACGGAAGCGAAGCGGATTTGGACCGTGCTCAACAAACGGCTCGGCGAAGTGGAATATGTCGCCGGGGACTATTCCATCGCCGACATTGCGATCTGGCCGTGGATCTCGCGCTTTGCCTGGCAGACCGTGGACTTCGCTGACTACCCGAATGTGAAGCGCTGGTATGTGGCCATCGCAGGCCGGCCCGCGGTGCGACGCGGCTGGGACGTGATGGGCGAGGGCCGTGAGTTACCCATGCCGTAGCTGCTCATGCCTTGAGCGGTTCTGGGCCAGCGTGGCAGGGGTCCGCAGGCGTGTTGGAAGGACCGAGGAGGACAGGGTTTTGCGCAAGGCCGTGCTCGTGCTGTTTGTGCTGTTCGTCGCCGGCGCGCTCGTCTTTTATCTTCTGACGATCCCGGTGACGGTGCCCGCGTCGGCGCTGCCAGATCACGTAC
>JAGPVD010000159.1 GCA_018067145.1 Methyloceanibacter sp. | reverse complement strand
ATCGTGTCGCGCCTAAGCGCCCATCCCGAGCTCGACGGTGACGTCTCGGAGATTCCGCAAGAGGGCTCTCTGCTTCCCGACACGTATAGCTTTGGTACCAAAGACACACGCAGCGACATCATTCAGCGCATGCAGCACGCTCAATCGAAGTTCCTCGCGAAGATGTGGGAAGAGCGTGACCCCGACATCATGGTCAAGACGCCGGAGGAGGCGCTGATCCTCGCCTCGATCGTGGAGAAGGAAACCGGGCGCGCCGAAGAGCGGCCGCGCATTGCTGGCGTGTTTCACAATCGCCTCAAGAAGCGCATGCGGCTGCAATCGGACCCGACCATCATTTACGGACTGGTCGGTGGGGCGGGCGTTCGCGACCACCCCATCACGCGGTCGGAGCTTGAGCGGGAAAATCCCTACAACACCTACAAGATCAACGGTCTGCCTCCGACGCCGATCGCGAACCCGGGCCGGGCCGCGATCGAGGCGGTGCTGAAGCCCGCCAAGACAAAGGACCTCTATTTCTGCGCCGACGGGACGGGCGGCCACGCCTTTGCGTCATCGCTCGTCGAGCACAACAAAAATGTCGCGAATTGGCGCAAGATCGAGCGTGAGATGAGGGCTCAGGAAAAGGCGGAAGCCGCTGCCGCGGCCGCAGCAGCTGCCGGTGTAGTGCCTGCGGCTGTTGATGGTGCGGCGGTGTCTCCTGATGCAGCCGGGCAGGCAGCTTCGGCCGCCCAGCCAGCCCCAGCGACGGCGGCTCCGGCTGGTGGCGCGACGAACGGCGCTGGCATCCCGTCGCCAAAGCGCAAGCCTGGCCGCTAGACCAAGTCTAGGGTCTATCGCCAATTCATCTCATTCCAGGCTTTGGTCCGGTTAGGGCCCGAAATGGCTCGCGACTCGGCTATAAATCCGATCGAGCAGACGAATAATCGACGTAAGGCGATCGCCAATGACCCTCAAAAGCATGACCGGCTTCAGCCGCACCGACGGCGTGCGCGGCGAAACCAACTGGTTTTGGGAGGTGAGAAGCGTCAATGGCCGCTCGCTCGACCTTCGCTTGCGGCTGCCGTCAGGCCTGGAGCGACTTGAGGCCGGTACGCGGAGCCTCTGTCAGGAGACGCTCGCGCGGGGCAATTGCACCATCAATCTCGGGATTAAGCGCGAGGCCGGCAAAATGGAGATCCGGCTGAACGATGTTGCATTGGCCCAGGCGCTCGCGGTCGCGCAGCGTGCACAAGGCTTGACCGATCTTACGCCGGCGAGCCTCGACACGTTGCTTGCTATGCGGGGTGTCGTGGAGACGGCGGAGCTTGAGGAGAGCGAGGAACAACGAGCGTCCCTGACGGAAGTGCTCCTTGCGGGTCTCACGGACGCGCTAGACCAGTTGGTCGCGGCACGAACAGCCGAAGGCGAACGGCTTCAGCTTGTCATCGAGATGCAATTGGCCACCATCGAGGAGCTTGTGGTGCGTGCTACGAACGAAGTGGCACGCCAGCCGGAGGTGTTTGCCGAGCGGTTTCGCGAACAGATCGCGCGTCTGAATGACGTTAGCGCCACGTTCGAGCCTGAGCGTCTACACCAGGAGGCTCTGCTGCTCGCCACCAAGGCGGACATCCAGGAAGAGCTCGATCGTTTGCGCGCCCATGTGGCGGCGGCGAGTGAATTGATCGCGAGCGGTCAGCCCGCCGGGCGCAAGCTTGAGTTCCTGGCGCAGGAGTTCAATCGTGAAGCAAACACCATCTGCTCGAAGGCCTCCGGTATCGAAATCAGCCGGACTGGCTTAGAGCTTAAGGCTGTCATCGACCAGCTGCGCGAGCAGGTCCAGAACATCGAGTGAGGGCACCCATGGAGACGATTGCCCGCCGAGGGCTGATGCTGGTGTTGTCGTCGCCTTCGGGCGCGGGCAAGACGACCATCGCCCGGCGCCTCCTTCAGGAAGACCCAGGCATTGCCATGTCGATCTCCCACACGACGCGCCGGAAGCGTGGAGTGGAGACAGACGGCAAGGACTATCATTTCGTCGACAAAGACACCTTCGTCCAGATGCGCGATCGTGGTGCGTTCTTGGAATGGGCCGTGGTGTTTGACAATTTCTATGGCACCACGCGCGAGCCAGTCGAGAAATCCCTGCACGGGGGGGGCGACGTGTTGTTCGACGTGGATTGGCAAGGCGCCGAAGCCTTGCGTGGCTCCGCCGCCAAAGATGTTGTGTCGGTATTTGTGCTACCACCCTCGGCTGGAGCGCTGGAGAAAAGACTGAAGACGCGGGCCGAAGATTCCGATGACATTGTTTCCAGACGCATGCGCGGCGCGAGTAACGAGATCCAACACTGGAAGGACTACGACTATGTCATCGTCAATTTCGATCTGGATAACTCGGTCGATGCGGTGCGTGCTATCCTTGCCGCCGAGCGCTTGCGACGCGAGCGCCTCACGGGCGTGAAAGGATTCGTGCAGGGCCTGCTGACTGAGCTCTAGTGCGCTTCCCGCGCGTCGCTGAGGGCATTGGCGATACGACAGAAATCGCCGACTTGTAATTCCTCAGCCCGCGCCTTGGGATCAAGGTCGAGCGACCGAAGCAGCGCTTCGGGCTCAGGCGCGATTTGGCGGAGGCTTGCCCGCAGCATCTTGCGCCGCTGGCCGAACGCGGCGGCTGTGACCTTTTCCAATTGGGTTGCGTCACAAGGCGGTTCGGGTTTCTCCCTTGGCACGAATTCCACAATCGCGGAGTCCACCTTCGGCTTCGGCGTGAAGGCGCCCGCCGGCAGGTTGAACAATATTCTGGGCTCCGTCCGCCATTGCGACAGCACGGACAGGCGGCCATAGGCCTTGGTTCGGGGCCTGGCGATAATGCGCTCGGCGACTTCGCGCTGGAACATCAGAACCAGCCGGTCGAACCATGGTGGCCACGGCTCGGTTTTGAGCCAGCCGATCAGGAGCGGCGTTCCGACGCTGTAGGGCAGGTTGGCGATGATGCGGGAAGGTGCGGTGAGCCCGAGCGCCTCATAGTTGATTTTCCGTGCGTCGTCGGCGACGATGTCGAGCCGCCCAGGGTAATGCGCGGCGATGTCGTGCAGCGCCGCGAGGCAACGTTCGTCGCGCTCGATGGCGACGACACGGTTCGCACCCTCCAGAAGCAGCGCGCGTGTCAGCCCACCGGGGCCAGGGCCAATCTCAACGATGGTGACATCTTCCAGCGTTCCGGCGGCCCGGGCGATGCGCCGTGTCAGATTGAGGTCGAGTAGAAAGTTCTGACCGAGGCTCTTCTTGGCGGTGAGGCCACAGGCGCGGATCACGTCGCGAAGTGGGGGCATGCCGTCGGGCGTGGTCACGCCTTAAGCCCCCGAATTGCGGGTCATGGTATCGGCTAAGCGGAGTGCCTCGATAAGGCTTCTTGGGTTTGCCTTGCCAGTGCCGGCAATATCGAAGGCCGTGCCGTGATCGGGCGAGGTCCGCACGAAGGGAAGCCCCAGCGTCACATTCACACCCTCCTCGAAGGCCAGCGTCTTGAACGGCACGAGCGCCTGGTCGTGATACATGCAGAGCGCCGCGTTGTAGTGCTGCCGCGCGGCATCATGGAATAACGTGTCGGCGGGATGAGGCCCAGTCACGTCGAGCCCTTCGGCTCGCGCGGACTCGATGGCTGGTGTGATGATATCGATTTCCTCGCGTCCCAGGCTCCCATCTTCGCCTGCATGAGGGTTCAGCCCGGTGACAGCAAGGCGCGGACGAGCGAGGCCAAAGAAGCGGCGAAGGTCTTTGTCCGTCGTTCTGATGGTGGCCAGGAGCAGCTCTTTCGTGAGCGTCGTCGGGACATCCACTAAGGGAATGTGGATCGTTACCGGCACCACCCTGAAGGGACCCGCTGCTAGCATCATCACAGGGAGGAGCGGCGTATCGCTGCCCCGGCCATTGGCTAGAGCCGCCAGAAATTCCGTATGGCCGGGGAAGGTAAAGCCAACTTGGTAGAGCAGCGACTTCGAGATCGGGTTGGTGACGACGGCGCGCGCCGCGCCATCACGTACCAGACTGACGGCGTCCTCGATGGACTGTTCGACGGCTGGCATGGCAGCCAAGTCTGGCCGTCCCGCCACGACATTTCCTGCGATCTCGATGGGCAGCACGGGTAAAGCGTCGCCGAAGATATCGAGCGCCTCGTTCGCGTCAGTGACGGTCGCTAGCGGTACGGAGAGGCCGAGCGCATCGGCACGGGCGGCGAGAACAGCCTCGTCCCCAAGCAGCACGAAAGGCGGAATATCCTCGCAGGCCCGCGCGGCATAAGCGAGAAGGGTGATGTCAGGCCCGATTCCGGCGGGGTCGCCAAGGGTGAGGGCAAGCGGAGTTTGGGCGAGACCCATGGGAAAAACGGCCTAGTACGAAAAGCGTGGCTAACGGTACTCGATAAAGGCGTCTGCGCGGAGATCACGTAACAGCCGCTTGGCGCGGATCATCATCTCCTGGTTCAAAAGCTTGCGCTGCGTAGCCTCGCGCACCTTGGTGTCGCCATTGGCGGAGCTCTTGCCGCAGACGGCGTAGAGTTCGATGCCTGAGGGCGACAGGGTGGGTGGCGTCATCTGCCCGACGTTGGCATTCATGACGAGGAGCCGCGCAGGCTGCGGCAACGTGGCCGCTTCCTGGAGCGCCTTAAATTTTGCTCCGGCAGTGCTCTTAACCAGGGTGGCGACATCCGCGCATTTACGAAACTTGGCGCGCAAGGCCTCGGCCGCGGCTATCTTGGCGGCGATGGATCGCTGGTCGGCATTACTCGGCAACGAGAACTTCACTTGGCGAAGCTGCATGGTGGTCTTGGATGCGCCGCCGGTCTTTTCGCCGGAATCTGACAGCGCCTGGTCGACATCGACTTCACCGATCGTAACCGTGCGGCCGAACTTGCGGCGCACCACGTCCTGCCAAACGATCTGTGCGCTGATGCGATCTCTGAGTGTCTTGATGTTGACGCCTGCGCGGCCGAGCGCAGTGCTCAGGCCATCGGTGTCGAGATTGTTCTTCGCCGCCATGTCGCCGAGGACCCTGTTGATGTCGTCGGAGTCTGCAGTGAAGCCGAGCTTCCGCCCTTGCTGCACTTGCAGGCGCTCGTCGATGATCATGTCGGTCGCCTTCTTCTTCAGCGCTGGTCCGGGTTTGTCCGGCGTGGTGAGGGCGAGGAAGCGTTGGCGCTGGTCGATGTCGTAGTCCGAGATTGGATCGTCATTGACCAGAACCTTGATGGACAGTTCCTGCGCCAACGCGATGCTGGCGCCGATGGCAACCAACAGAGTCGCAAACAAGCCCATGCTGCGAGCAAATCGCACAGTCGGCCTAGTCATTGCCGTCGCCTCCGTACACGTCGTCCACAGAGGTCGCTACGGAGTAGCTGCCGAGATGTTTCAGCGTGAAGCTCACAAGGAAGCGCTCGTCCGGCTCAATGTCCTGATCTTCGATGAAGGAGCGCTGATAGGTGACATCAAGCTTGAAGCAATCGTCCTGCCACCGGAGGCCGAGGCCGTCGCTGATGGTTTGCTCAGACTGGATGTCGTAACGGAGATTGGCCAGTAGCGCCCATTGATTGGTGATGTTGAGCGCGCCGCCAGCCAGGATTTCTTCGCGGTCGTTATCGGTGACGATCCCGCCCGGAGCGGCCGTGGGAAGGTCGCCAGGAACCTCGGCATAGTTCACCGCCGCCTGCAGCGGTCCGTAGTTCACCCGTGAGCCGAGATCCGTGCGGACGATGTCGAGCGTGTCTTGGTCGAAGCGGGATTGCGCGGAGAACGAGATGTTGCTCGTGGCCTGCAGGTAAAGGCCGGACACGTAATCCGAGGTGTCGGTAGCAAGACCGCTCGTCTGATAGAACGGGGTGTCGAATTCGTTCCCGCCGGCGACTTGGTAGCTTTGACCGGCCACGAGCCGGGCATAAGCACCAGTTGTGAGCTGTGCCGTATAGCGGAAGCCGACATTGGCGCGCGTGCCTGTCTCGATGCGGTCATAGCCCGAGAACTTGTCGATATCGAACAACAGCGTGTCGTCAAAGACGAGGCTTAAGGCGTCCTCGTTCGGAATTTTTTGCTGATCGCCTGACGAACTGGGCCGAGCAATGATCTGGCCGATGGGCTCCACCGTGTGGGTGACGGCGCCGGTCGTGGTGATGAACGGATAGCGGTATTCCAAGCCGCCGACGGCAGTGCCACGCAAGATCGCGCCGTCTTCCGGATCAGCTGTGACGAGGTCTTCCGTGCCGCTGAGTTCGAGCACTTCGGGCTCGTCGACATCGTAGACATCGCCGCGCAATCGGCCGAACGGCGTAAAGACCTGACCGATCCTGTCGACCATCTGACGGCGCCAATTGGCCTGGATGATCGCCCGGTTGGAATCGGTGCCATCTTCGCTCGAGAATGCCATCGCGTTGGAGTTAAAGCTGAGCTCACCACCAAGGACCGGCTTACCGACGATGTAGTCGTAATCGATGATCGGGTAGACTGTCGCCTCGGAGAACTCCTCGTCCGGGGCCAACAGGCTCTCGGTGTTGTAGAAGCGCGCCGAGATGTAGTTCCGGTCGTGCAGTCCCTCAAGATAGACCTGCGAGACGCGGTCGGTCTTCAGCCTCGAGTCGAGATTGTAGAACCGGCGGAAGGTTTCGTCGGTCTCGGCGAGGATGTCCCAACCCCACGAGTAATATGGGTCGAGGGCGAATTTACCCTTGGTCTTGATGCTGCCGCGGAACTCATCGCCGTCAGCCGGGCTGAGCGGGTCGTTCGGGTTGTCGAACACGCCGGAAAGCTCGACGCGGTAGGCGCCACTTGCCGTGCGCTGCCGCCAGTCGCCGAGCAACAAGGTTCCGGCTTTCTCGGTCCACATCGGAGCGAACGTGAAGTCGTAATGATCGGACAGGGCGAAGTAGTACGGGGTTTGAACCGTGCTGCCGAGCTCGTTGGAATGGGTGTAGTTCGGCATCAGGAAGCCGGACTTCCGCTTCACCGTCGGATCGGCGGTCTGGAAGTAGGGCATCCAGAGCACCGGCACGCCGAAGAAGTCGAACACCGCATCCTTGTAGGTGAGGGTGGCCTGGTCCCGCTTGTGGGTGATTTTGCCTGCTCGGATACGCCAGGTCGGCGGCTTGCTCGGGTCTTCCTCGCAGAGCTTACAAGGCGTGAACCAGCCCTTGCGGAAGACCGTAACGTTACCGGCTTCGCGTGACGCTGATTGAGCGACGATGCGTGTGTCGTCCTTGGTGACGAGCTTCAGGGCATCGACGAAGCCGTCGCGGAAATCGTCGGTCAGCGTGAGCTGATTGGCAGTGATGACCGCGCCATCGGGGTCCTTCATGCGGACATTGCCCATGGCGGCAAGCGTGTTCGAGCCACGGTTATAGATCACCTGGTCGGCAAGCAACGTGTAGCTGCCGTAGTAGATCTCGACATTGCCCTTGGCGGTGATCCTGGAACTGTCGTTGTCGTAGACCATCTCGTCGGCCTGCAGCAGCATGGGCTCGGCGGACCCGATCTGCGGCGGTTTGACGATCTGCTCGAGCCCGGTCTGAGCTTGCGCGAAAGCCTTATGCACCGGCGCGAGAAGCACACCGAAAGCGGCGAGAACACAGGCCACGGCCACGCTCCGGACGCCCGCAAACGGGCGCCCATTAGACGCGGCGATGCCGGGCTGAGCCCGGCGCATCGAAAACGAGCATGTCACCGCGCGCACCATCACCCGTCCTCTTGGTACAAGAGCACGGTGAGCGCGAGCGAAGCCGCGATGACCACTGGAATCCAAGCTGCAGCTGCAGCGGAGGTCAGTCCCGACATGGCGAAGTTGCGCGAGACCTCGGAGAACACGAAGAACCCGAATCCTGCCGCAAGCCCGAAGATCGCTTTGATCTGAACGTTGCCGAAACGGAACCCTTTGAGGGAACACGTCGCCGCGATGAGCACCATGGTCATCAGGAGGAACGGTCGCGACAAGAGGAGGTGATACTGTACGCGGTATTGGGTCGCCGGCAGGCCAGCGCGCTCGGCGATTTGGATGAAGTTCGGCAGATCCCAGAAGGAAATCGAGAACACCGTGCCGAGCGTGTCACGCACTTGGGTCGGCGTGAGATACGTGCTGAGTAGATACTGGCCATGGAACGCGGGCTCTTGCTCTACGGTGCTGACCCACGCATCCTGAAGCTCCCACCGCCCGTTCTTGAGCACAGCGTGCTTCGCTTCAATCCGCTCGGTCAAGGCGTGGTCACGGTCGTACTGGAACACGGTGACGCCGTTCAGTTCGAGACCTTGGTTCAGAACCTCAAGCGCATGCACAACGGACGGGCCGTCGGCGCCGTCCTCGCGCAACCAAGCGCCGGCTTTCTTGCTCGTCTTGAGCACTGAATCCGCGCGCCCGAATGCGGAAGCGTAGAGCCGTTCGGCCTCGCCGCGCGCCACCGCCGCGATCGGATTGTAAAGCGCCACAAAGAGCACGCCGAGCAGGAAGGCCACGATCATTGCGGGGAGGATGAACTGCCACACGGAAACGCCCGCGGCGCGCAACACGACGAGCTCCGAGGAGCGGCTCAACATCAAGAAGATCGCGATAGTGCCGATGAGCACCGCGAACGGCAGGGTGAGTTCTGAGAAAGACGGCAAGCGCAACAGCGTCATCCAGGCCAATAGAATTCCAGGAACGTCGCCGGAATAGCTACCCGCGCGACGCAACATCTCGATAAAATCGACGAAGAAGATCAGCACGCAGCAGATTAGGAACATCGCCACCATCGCGGCGAAGAATCGCGCTGTAAAATAGCGCGCAAGTGTTCCCCCTGCACTGATGCCTCGCATCTGCGCCATCACTCCGTCTGCATCCCTCTACCGGTCCAAAACATTATTTTTTTTGGTTGAAGCTTGAACTCAAACTTCAACTTGGACCCCAGTTCCGGCGACATTCTAACGTGTGCCACCCATGCCGCAATTAGAATCGCGCCTATTGGAATAGCATACACGAGGGGCACAGCCCACGCATGCAAAGCGACTAAGTTGCCCGCTGTAAGTCCTGCAACTCTAAGGCCAATTGCGATTCCGAAAGCCGCCACAATCTGTCCCCAGCGGCTTTCCCTCGTCGTCCGCGGCTGGCCCATCAGAGCAATCGCCACAAAGACAAAAACGAGTGGATACAGAGCGCCCGTGAAACGTTCGTGTAATTCCGCACGCAGAAGACCGTAATTTCGCTTTACTATCTTGTCATCTGGGTTGGGATTGATGAGTTCTCCAATAGAGCGCTCTCGAGGCCGGAGCTCTTTTTCTTTGCCTCCTTTTGGACCAAACTTGGAAATGTTCAGCATGTTCTGGTCGAAAGCTATGATCTGAACCGGTTTATCTCTGTCTTCTCCGTCGAAGCGGTGGACATAGCCGTCGAACATTACGAGATAAGAGCCCTCATCATTGCTGATGATGCGGCCCCGCTCGGCGAGATAGCTCATGATCTGGCTGTCTTCGCGCTCGTCGTGGACGAGAAGGCCGAGCAGCTCGCCGCCCGGGCTACGGTCGCGAATGTGGAAGGTGAGGCCGGTCTCGGGGCTAGAAAACCGTCCAGGTTGAATGACTTGCGAGATTAGATCGGCACGGACCTCGGTGATAAAGCCCCGCAGTGCGCGCATGCAGGCGGGGTTCAGAAACACATTGGCGAAGAGAATCGCGATGCCGACGATCGAGGCGAGGAGGATGAAGGGCTTGGCAAAGCGGGATACAGGCGCGCCAGCGGCCGTCATAACGATCAACTCGCTGTCCCCGTTCAAGCGATCGAGGGTGTAGAGTGTTGCCATGAGAACGGCATTCGGGGCGATCAGGGCGACCAGGCTCGGCAGGGTGAGGCCCGTCATCTGCATGAACAGCAACATGCCCTGACCCTTGGATGTGATAAGATCAAGTTCTTTCAATGCTGTAGCTAGCCAGACCACGGAGGTCAGCGTCAGCAGAATGACGAAAAAAGCGTTCGTCACCTGCCAGAACATGTAGCGGCTGAAGAGCGACGTCATGGCTTCCGCGAATTCCCCCGTGTGGCCCCATCACCGTCCCCCGTGGGCGCCCCGATAGGAGGCGTCAACCGGCTAGCGCCAGATATGATTTCGAACAGTCCAAGATGGCGGAATTCCGACCATTTAGAATGACTTGCTTTCCCTTCACGCAAGACTTACCTAGGGCGACCATATTCCTTGCCGCTGTTGCAAAACTGCACCAGGGGGCGCACGGGCGGCTCCTCTGTCCAGCGTGCTCTGGTGGGCTCTTGAGCCCCGACAGCGCGACGCATTGATGGAGCTTTGCCCGTGACCGATCAGACCACCCTGTCTTTTGCCAGCAAGAACGCCGCCGCCGACGGCGTTGCCGTGGTTTTTGCCGAGGAGGGGGGAAAGCTCACGCCTTCCGCTCAAGACCTCGACAAGAAGACGAAAGGGCTGCTGTCGAAGGCGGCCCAGATCACCCAGTTCAAGGGCAAAAAGGGTTCCAAGGTTGATCTTCTGGCGCCCCAGGGCGTCAAGTTCGCTCGCGTCATCCTCATGGGAACCGGCAAGGCCTCGGCCTTCACCCAAGACGACTGGCGCAATCTCGGTGGCACCGTGCGCGCGCTTCTCACTGGAACGGAAGGGGCCAACGCCAACGTCTATCTCGAGACGGTCAAAGGCGATCCGAAGCCTGCGGATGTGGCAAGCTTCGCGCTTGGCGCAAAACTACGTGGCTACAGCTTCAAGAAGTACAAGACCGAGACGGGAAAGAAAGCCGCTAAGAAGCCGGCCGAGAAGACGTTGAAGAAGCTCATCGTCCATTGCGCGGATCCGCGCGCGGCGGGTCAGGCTTTCGGTCCGAACCGGGCCATTGTCGACGGCGTTAATTTGGCGCGCGATCTCGTCAATGAGCCTGCGAATGTACTCGGCCCAGCCGAGTTTGCTCAGCGCGCTAAAGCGCTGACCAAGGCTGGTGTGCAGGTCGAAGTTCTCAGCGAGGCCGCCCTGAAGAAAAAGGGCATGGGCGCGCTGCTTGCCGTTGGGCAGGGCAGTGCGCGTCCGAGCCATGTGGTGGTGATGCAGTGGAAGGGTGCTGGCCCGCGCGGCGGAGCGCCCATCGCCATCGTCGGCAAGGGCGTGACCTTCGATACCGGCGGTATTTCGTTGAAACCTGCGGGCGGGATGGAAGACATGAAGGGCGACATGGCGGGCGCTGCCTGTGTTGTCGGCCTAATGCAGGCGCTCGCCGAGCGCAAGGCCAAGGTCAACGCAGTCGGTGTTATCGGTGTGACCGAGAACATGCCGGGCGGCAACGCAACGCGTCCGGGCGATGTGGTCAAGGCAATGTCGGGACGGACCATCGAGGTTCTCAACACCGATGCCGAGGGCCGCATGGTGCTCGCCGACTGTCTCTGGTACGCGCAGGATCGCTTCAAGCCGAAGGCCGTCATCAATCTGGCGACGCTGACCGGCGCCGTCATGGTGGCGCTCGGCAAGGAGCACGCCGGTCTCTTCAGCAATAACGATCAGCTCTCCGAGCGGCTCACCGCCGCCGGCAAGGAGACGGGTGAGAAACTGTGGCGTCTGCCGCTCGGACCGAAATACGACAAGCTGGTCGACTCCAAGGTTGCCGACATCAAGAACACTGGCGGTAGGTGGGGCGGTTCAATCTCCGCCGCGCAATTCCTCCAGCGCTTCATCAAGGAAGGCACGCCGTGGGCGCATCTCGACATTGCCGGCACGGCGATGGCAGCCGGCGACACCGAGATCAATCGGAGCTGGGGATCGGGCTTCGGCGTGCGGCTGCTCGACCAGCTGATCAAGGATCACTACGAACGCCGTTAAGGGCGTTCGGGCGCGCACGTGGCTTGGGACTCAATCCACGCCTCATGGGTATTTTCCATAATATACCTTATGCGAATCGAGGATGCCGGGTGATCCAAAATATTCTGGGTATCCAGCATCCTATTGATTTAACGACAAATGTATCGTTTCCACAGATCGCGTGGGGCAGCCGCCCTCGTTCCGATGGCAGGCCTGCCCATGTCTAAGGCGCCGTCCAAGAAGCACGGACTGAACGATCTTCTGAGCGTCATGGTGCGTCTGCGCGATCCCAAAACCGGCTGTCCGTGGGACGTCAAACAGACCTTCGCGAGTATCGCGCCCTACACCATTGAAGAAGCCTACGAGGTGGCGGACGCGGTCGCGCGGCACGATGTCGACGGGCTCAAAGACGAGCTTGGTGATCTTCTGCTTCAGGTTGTCTATCACGCGCGGATGGCGCAGGAGCAGTCAGAGTTCGACTTCACCGATGTGGTGGACGCAATCACGCGGAAGATGTTCCGGCGGCACCCGCACGTGTTCGTCGATCCTTCGATGAAGGACGAGTTTCTTTCAAACGATCTGTGGGAACGCATCAAGGCGGAAGAGAGGGCGGAACGCGGTCAAGGCGGCGGTTCCCTCCTCGATGACGTGCCTGTTGGCCTGCCTGGACTGACGCGAGCGGTGAAGTTGCAAAAGCGTGCCGCCAAGGTCGGCTTTGACTGGCCGGATCTCGATCCCGTGATCGCCAAGGCCGAGGAAGAGATTGCCGAACTTAAAGCCGCGATTGCCGAGGATGACGAAGAGAGTTCTAAGGACCACGTGGCCGAGGAATTTGGTGACCTGCTCTTCGTCATGGCCAATCTCGCCCGGCATCTTGGTATTGACCCCGAGGCCGCGCTGCGCGGTGCCAATGCGAAATTCGTTCGCCGCTTCGGCAACATCGAGACTGCGCTTGCTAGCGACGGCCGGAAGCCGGAGGACTCGACGCTGGAAGAGATGGACCGGCTTTGGGACGCGGCCAAGGACACTGAGAAAGAGGATGCCGAGAAGAAGGGTTAGGGCGCCCTATTCATCAGTTGCTATCCACGGCTGCATTATGCAATCGGTCCGCGCCCGCGAGACGGGCGAGCTTGTCGCGCTTTTCAGGCGCCACGCGGATACGCAATGCGACTACGCCGTCCTCGAGCTCCGACCGCTCGAGCACTTCGCAATTTTCATAGATCCAATTCGACAGCGCGCCTTCTTCGGGTTTGACGTCGACCTCTAGCGTCTCGCGGCGGAGATTGAGCCTGAGTTCAATCTTGGCGAGAAGCGTGTCGAGACCGAATCCCGTGGCAGCCGAAACGAGAATGGCGTCAGAGCGCCCTGCCTCATTCGCGGTGCGCTCCATGGCTGCGTCGTCAAGGAGATCGGCCTTGTTCCACACTTCGAGCAACCGGTCTGTCTCGGCTTCGGCATCGACGCCAAGATCGGCCAGAACCGCATTCACATCGGCGCGTTGGCTGGCGCTCGTTTCATCGGCAATGTCACGAACATGAATGATCAGGTCGGCCTGGAGCACCTCTTCCAGCGTCGCACGAAATGCTGCGACGAGTGTCGTTGGCAGATCGGAGATGAAACCCACGGTGTCGGAGAGAACTGCTTTTGAGCCCCTGGGAAGTCGTAAGGCCCGGATGGTCGGGTCGAGCGTGGCGAACAAGATGTCCTGTGCCACAACGGTCGCGCCGGTCAACGTGTTGAACAAGGTTGACTTGCCAGCGTTGGTGTAGCCGACAAGAGCCACAGCCGGATATGGCACGCGTTGACGAGATTCGCGGTGCAGTGCGCGGGTGCGCTTCACCTTGCAGAGGTCTTTGCGGATGGAGCCGATGCGTTCGCTCAACAGCCTGCGATCGCTCTCGATCTGGGTTTCACCAGGGCCACCGAGAAAACCAAAGCCACCACGTTGCCGCTCAAGATGCGTCCATGAACGCACGAGCCGGCTCTTTTGATAGACGAGATGGGCGAGTTCAACTTGCAGGCGCCCTTCCCGCGTGCGTGCCCGCTCGCCAAAGATTTCGAGAATGAGGCCG
>JAGPVD010000128.1 GCA_018067145.1 Methyloceanibacter sp. | reverse complement strand
GGATTCAGCGGCGGCCCGCGCCTTGGCAGCCTTTCGCGCCGCGGCCTCAGCGGCGGCAGTCGCTTTTACCGCTGCGGCCGCTCTTGCTTCAGCGGCAGCCTTTTCCTTTGCAGCCTTTTCGGCAGCGAGTTTCGCGTCCGCTTCGATCTTCTCTCTGGCGGCCCGCTCGGCCGCGGCTTTTGCCTCGGCTGCCGCGCGCTCCTTGGCCGCCTGATCCGCAATGGCCTTGGCTTCGGCTGCTGCCTTGGCCTCGGCTTCCGCCTTCGCCTCGGCGATAGCCCTCGCTTCCGCGGCGGCCTTTTCCTTAGCGGCAGCCTTTTCCGTCTCGGCTTTGGCCTTGGCCGCAGCCTTGGCTTGCGCCGCCGCTTTAGCTTCCGCCGCAGCTTTCTTTTCGGCTGCAATCTTGGCGTCAGCAGCGGCCTTCGCTTCGGCGGCACGCTTAGCCCCAGCCGCGGCCTTTGCCGCCGCTGCGGCTTCAGCCTTCTGCCGGGCAGCCTTCTCGGCGGCGGCTTTGATCGCCGCTGCTTCAGATTCCGCAACGGCTTTCTCGGCGGCGGCCTTCTCCTCGGCAGCATGCTTCTCTTCTGCAGCCTCCTCAGCCTCCGCGGCCCTCGCGTCCAGCGGAGGAGCAGTCTTGCCACTTACGTCGAGGATTTCGAGGCGCTCAACATCTTCCTGCATGCGCCGGATGGTGAGATAGCTCTCAATGGTCGTTGTATCCACGGCGGGCGAAATCTCGTCCGCTTTGTCGAGCGTGCCGCCAAACACCAAAGTCACCGGGGGCACATCCTTGTTGCCCGCGCCGGTCAGCCGCATCAGCCATTCGCTGTCGAGCTTGAGGCTCGCCAATTCCAAATAGGCGTTCACACTGGTTTCGGCGCCGGTGCCGGCAAGGCTCGTGGGCGCAAGCCGCAGACTGCCATTCTCGACCTCGAAGTCGATCTGCACCGAGGCGTATTTGTAGGTGCCCTTAGTCAACGTCTCGCGGAGCTTCTCGGTATCCGCGTCGACCTCCGCCTTAGTGACCTTAGTATTGGCCCTGGCTACCTTGGCCGCCATGCGACGCAAGGGTCCAGCGTTCAGGGCGAGCAACGTACCGTCACCAATTGAAATTGACCCGGTCCCGCTCAAGCCGGCAACGACGCCGGGAGGGCTCAAGCCCTCCCCCTCCACGGCGAAGCCAAGATCGAAAGGCCCCGTGGCGAGTATCTGGCCGGTAACGGCCTTAGACAGGTTCTCAAGTCTGCCGCCCTTGAGGTCGGCCTCGACTGTCAGACTTGCGCCACCGCCGCGCGGCGACAGAATGCCTGAAGCGGTGAAGGCGCCGCTGAGCAGGCCGCCCTCAATATTGGTAACGGCCAACCCGTCGCTGTCCACGCGCGCCGTGAGAGTCGCGTCGGAAACCTGGAAAGGTTCACTGAGCGCCAGCGTCTTGGTCTTCAGAGTGACGTCGCCTTCGACATTCTCGATTATTCCGAGCGCAAACCCGCGAGCCGGCCAGACCTCAGCGGCGTCCTCGCCGACCGAGCCCAGCATCTCCTCAGTCGACTCCGTGCGTTCCCAAGCGACCAGGGGCCCAAGAACCGCGGGCAGAGACACGCGGTCGGCGTTCGCCGTGACGTTGAAACGAGTCTTGCTCTCGCCAAGCTTGAAATGCGCTGTGCCGTCGATGGCGTCGCCGCCGACTTTGGCTTTGACGGCGTCGAGATCGAGTACGCCGCCCTCTTTGACCACATCAGCGCTGAGGGTGAGGGACACGCCGGTCGCACTCGGAGGCGCATCGAGGCCGATCAATGGCAGCACCAAGCTCGCATCCTGCGTGACGATCGAAGCCTGACCGTCCAAGGAGAGGCCTGGCTCCTTCAGGGCGCCCTCACCCTCAAACGTCAATTGCATGGCCGCTGTCTCAAGCGCCGCGCGCCCGGTGAGCTTCGTGGCCGGGACGCCATTGAGCTTCACCGACAAGGTTCCTTGCGAGCCGGCGGTCTCGGCGAGCCGGTCTTGCGGCAGGTCCGGGAACAGCAAGACGAGCAACGCTTGGGGCCGGTCACCCGTGACGCTTCCATCCACATCAATCTCCGCCTCGGCGGGCTTTCCTGGCTCGCCTTTGGCGCGCGCGGCGAGTGCGATATCGGAACCACCGACTTGACCGGCCAAGTCGAGCGAGGCCCTGGTCACATCGCCATCAGGACCGGCGACAAGACCAGCGCGAATATCGAGAGGGCGCAGTGCCGAAAGATGCTTCGATTTGGTCACGTCCTCGGGGAACCCAAACAGATCGGCAAGCACGCGAAGGCTGTCGGTGGTCTGCGCCTGAAGGTTTAGGTCCACGCGGCCTGAAGGCGCATCGGCGACATCGGTGATGCTGCCTTTGCTGCTCAACGCAATGGCGCCCGGAGCAGCGAAGTCGAGCTGCTCGATGGCCAGCGTGCCGTCGATCAGACCGAGCCGCGCATCGAGCTTGCCGGGTGGAATGTTCGGCAGAAGAAGTTCGTCGACCTTCAAGGTCGCGCGCACATCGTCATCGCGAAGCTGCGTGAGGAGGCTCGTTCCGCCGCTGCTGGACGCGGGAGCGCCATCACCGTTAGCCGAAAACCATGCGCGCCAGATCGGGCCATCGCCCAACATTTCCCGCAAGTCGAGACGATCGCTGTCGAGGTTTACTTCGATCAAGTTCCGCGTACCGGCTTGATAATCGAGACGTCCACTAAATTCGGTGTCGCTTACCTCGCCCTTAGCGTCGGCCAGCTTCAGCTCGCCGTCACCGACGGTGGCAAAGGCCGAAAACGAGAAGTCCCCAATGGAGGCTTGCCCGGTCAGGTAGCGGTCACCGGCAGCCCAACGGGTCAACGCCCGTAAGCCAGAGCCCTCAAGCTCGATCGGACCGGCGAACAGTGGCCCAATGGCGCCATTCTTCAGACTACCTGAAACGGTGATGGCATTGTCGCCAGGAAGCACGGCCTTCAGACGCTCGATGGTGACGCCGCCGTCACGCGAGACGAGTGACAGATCGAGACCACCGATAAGATCGCCGCCGAGGCCCGCTTGTTCGATATCGAGGGTCAGCGCACCCTCGCCAATCGTTTCCGCCTCCGCGAGCATCCACTCGGCGAACATGTACAAGACAGCCGCGGGCGACGGCTTCTTGCCCTCGCCGGTCGCGCCGAATAATTCATCGAGATCAATCCACCGCGCGTTGAAGCGCCCTTCCGCCTTGAATGGTTCACTGAAGTCGAGCGCGAGATTGCCGGTGAAGATTTGCGGGCGCCCATGAGCGTGTACCGTCAATTCAAATTCTGGCAGCTCGGCCCGGTCTGGCGTTGCTCTTAGCCTGCCCTTCAATTCTAGGAATGAGGCCGTGCTCCGTGGACTGCTCGAAGCGGGCCGTGACATTGGCTGTGACCGTGGTGTCGCGGCCGCGTCATCCACGGCCTGATCCTTGGACTCATCCCCGGTCGGCGTGACCGCCGCAATAGCGTCCATATTGGTCAAGCGCATGCGAACGGTGCCATCATAGGCGGGCCTGGCACCAAGCCCGACCACGCCGCCATCCAGCTGGTAGCTCGCGTTACGAAGAGGATCGCCTACCGCCGCCTTGAGACGGAACTTCCCGGTGGCGTCCATCCGGCCGGTGGACAGGCGAAGTGTCTGGCGGCGGCCTTCAAAGTCGTATTCGGCAGAAACCTTGTAGGGCCCCGACAGGGACGGGGCGCTTGCCTCGCCATCGATATTGGCAAAGACGAATTTTGGAACGCCATCCTTGATGACCTCGATGGTGCCACCGCTCACGTGGACCGAGTCGAGCAACACGTTTTTTGGCGCGAACGGCGCAGCCGCACCTGGCCGGCCCACGCCGGCCCAATTACCGGTGCCGTCGTCATTGATCGCGAGGCGCAAGACAGGCTCGACAATCGTGAGTTGGTGTGCCTCTACGGTGCCTGTGAAAAGCGAGCCGATACTGAGCCGTGCCTCTAGGGACTTCGCCTCGAGGAACGGCTCGTCGAGGCTCCCGTCCTCATTCGCCACTTTCACATTGTCGAATTTCAGCTCCGGCGCCGGCAACAGCACAAGATGCACGTCGCCATCGACCTTCACCTTGTGGCCGAGCAGCTTCGCAGCTTGCGCCTCAAACGCAGGACGATAGTCGTTCCAATCGATGAAGAGCGGCGCGGCAAAGAGCGCGCTCAGCACCAGAATGAACAACGCCGTCAGTGTAAGCAGAAGCGAGTTCACCGATGTGTCTGCCTAAGGCTCGGGTGTGGGCGCATTATCAAAAGGCAACGCGATAAGGATGCGAGCCGGCCCCGGCGCCCGCGACGCGTCGTTATGGTATCGCAAATATCTTGCCGGGATTGAGGATATTCAGGGGATCGAGCGCCTTTTTTATGGCAATCATGACATTAACACCTAGCCCATGTTCGGCTGCCAGATAGTTAATTTTCCCCTGTCCGATGCCATGCTCTCCCGTGCACGTGCCCTCCGCGGCAAGGGCCCGCTCGACTAGGCGATCGAGAAATTCCTGGACCCGGGCACGTTCCGCAGGATCGGCCGGATCGATCAGGGGCAGCACATGGAAATTTCCATCGCCTACATGGCCCACAATCGGGGCCAGCAGCCCTAATCTCTCAATATCCTGCCTCGTTTCGGCTACGCAGGCCGCCAGCGCGGAGATAGGCACGCAAACATCAGTTGCGATGAGGTCGGCGCCTGGCTTCAAGCCCCGCGCTGCCCAATAGGCGTCATGGCGGGCCTGCCAGAGTTTGTTGCGATCCTCTGGCCGCTCAGCCCAATGAAGCGCCCCACCCCCCTCGTCTCGGGCGATTGCCGCGAAACTCTCGACCTCCTCGCGGGTGCCGGCCTTGCTGCCGTGGAACTCGAGGAAAAGGGTCGGCCGTTCGGGCAGGTCAAGGCGGGAATAGGCGTTGCAGGCGCGGATCTGCACCTCGTCGGCAAGCTCTATACGAGCCAGCGGTAGTCCCATTTGGAGCGCCGTGATAGTGGCGTTGCAGGCGCCCTCGATCGTGTCGAAGGCGCACACGCCAGAGAGGATGGTCTCCGGGGTCCCGTAAAGCCGGAGCGTGAGGGAAGTGATGATGCCGAGCGTGCCCTCGGAACCGATCAAGAGATGCGTCAAGTCGTAGCCCGCCGCCGACTTACGGGCCCTCCCGCCAGTCGTAACGATACTGCCGTCTGCAAGCACGGCTGTAAGGCCAAGCACAAGGTCGCGCATTGTGCCGTAGCGCACGGCGTTGGTGCCGGAAGCGCGCGTTGCCGCCATGCCGCCAAGGCTTGCATCCGCGCCTGGATCGACGGGGAAGAACAGACCAGAGTCTCGAAGATGCTCGTTGAGGGCCTTGCGGGTGACGCCGGGCTCCACCACGCAATCGAGATCCGCCTCGTGCACCACCAGGACTTTGTTCATGCGCGAGAGATCGAGCGACACGCCGCCGAACGGCGCGTTCAGATGACCTTCAAGCGACGTGCCAGTGCCAAAGGGAATGACGGGCACGCGCGCCTCGGCACAGAGCTTCACCACCTCGGACACCTCCTCGGTGGTCTCGGCGAACACGATGGCATCGGGCGCCTGGACCTTGACCCAAGTGAGCGTGTTGGCGTGTTGCTCCCGCAGCGTCTGGTTCTGCGACAAGCGGTCGCCGAAGCGTGCGGAAAGAGCTGCGAAGAGAGCCTCTTTGGCTTCCTCCGATGGCTGCGTTCCCATTTCTGCCATGACCGTGGTCATAGCTAGCATTCTATAGGGTCAGACCGCCGCGACGCCAATCACCGCCGCATAGTGGCAGCTTGCCGCCGATAGCACGAAGCCATGCCAGATGGCGTTTTGGTAGGGCAGCCGGTTCCACAGATGGAAGACGACGCCGACGGTATAAAGAACGCCGCCAACCATCAGCAGCGTCAGTACGCCAGCCGGCAGGGCTGACTGGAGCGGCGCCCAGGCAGCCAGCACGGCCCAGCCCTGGACCAGATAGAGCGCCGTGGACAACCCATCGAGATAGCGCGGCGCGAACAGCTTAAGGGCGATGCCCATAGCCGCCATGGTCCACACCACCGCCAACAGGCCAAGACCCCAGGCATTGTTCATTTTGAATAGGACGAAGGGCGTGTAGGTGGCGGCAATCATCAGGAAGATAGCCGCATGGTCCAGACGGCGAAGGAGTTCCTTCGCTTTGGGGTGAACCGCGAGATGATAGCCAGCCGAGCAGCCGAAGGTCACCACCAACGCAACGCCATAGATCGTAAGACCCAGCACCATGAGCGAGGTGTCGGTCTGGGCGCCGATGACAAGAAGCGCGGTCAAGGCCGCGAGGCTGGCTCCCACACCAATGACATGGAGTGCGCCATCGACCACACGTTCGCCCAAGCTATATTGCGGTGTCACCACGCAGCCACCGTTGCTCGCTCTGCTGGACCGTTTGAATCAGCCATTGTGGCCCAGCTTACCGAGGCATGTGGCGGCCATGAGGCGCGAACACAAGTGCGCGCGCGTTGTCGCGAAAGACCGGAAAGCTAGTTACCGCAGGCAACCGCGCCGGCGGTGCACACATAAGGCACCACCACGCCTTCCCAGCACTGGGAATAGGTCTTTGAGTTCACAACGTCAGGCTTGAGCAGCATGTCAGGCGTGACGACAGGACGCACGGACTTCCAGAACGGGTCCGGCTTCACGCGCCTGGCGCGGAGCGTCACATATTTCCAGCCATATTGACGCTTGAGCGCATAGGCGTTGTCGATGGCATTCTGATGCGCCGCCTTTGCCGCCAGTGCCTTCGAGCTGGCGCTGTTGGTGGCTTTGATCAGCTGGCACTTGGCCGCCGCAGGCTGGAGCCCACCAAAGAACAGAGCCGCAGCCCCGAGCATAAGAAAACCCAACTTCGGAATGCGAAGCATTTGGACCTCCGTGAAAAAGATTGTCCTCTGGCGGCTCCCGGGAGGCGGCCCGGGAGCAGTTCGAGGATGACCCAAAAATTAGTTGCCGCAGACCGCCGAACCGGTGGTGCACACGACGGGGACGACCACGCCCTTGAAGCACGTCGTGTAGAAGCGGCCGGTGACAATATCTGGCTTCATCAGAGCGTCCGCCGGCGGGTCGCCAGGCCGGACAGCCTTCCAGAAAGGATCGCCCTTCACGCGCCGGGCGCGCAGGCTGATGGAGCTCCATCCCCTAGCGCGCTTCAGCTCTTGAGCGCTTTGTAAGACAAGCTGCTGAGACATCTTGGCGGCATCAGCTTTGTATGTTGAGCTATGCGTGGCCTTGACCAGCTGGCAGGCCGCCTCGGCTGGCTGCACACTGATCAACGCGAGTCCGGCAACGCCGAGCACCGCGACACTGATCCTCAAAAGTCGAAG
This sequence comes from Methyloceanibacter sp., assembly GCA_018067145.1. Taxonomy (GTDB): domain Bacteria; phylum Pseudomonadota; class Alphaproteobacteria; order Rhizobiales; family Methyloligellaceae; genus Methyloceanibacter. Next base: position 12,305 of record JAGPVD010000128.1, on the reverse strand, counting down.
CATAGTCCTATCTCCCAAGCCCCATGGACGTGGATTTCCTTTTGGCAGTGCTAAGCGACAACTGCAACAGTTGGAATGGATTTGTCGTGCAATTTTTTGCTGGTCACGACTTTTTTGCAACTCAGACGTGCCTAAAAAATTGGCGAAGGGCATCCGGTCACGCGGTCGGCTCGTGACGGGCAATTGGCCTCCTCAATCGTGGCTCACGCCGGCGCGATGTTCCAGTCGCACGCCCCCTCCTTCCGTAAGCGCCGTGGGTGCTATAGTTCAGCTTCATGCCAAAGATTCGCGCAAACGCAGCCGAGGCGCCCTCCCCGCTGGACGAGCCGGAAACGCAGCCCGCTCAGACCCTATCCGTGTCGCAGCGCGCCACGCGCCGGCGTCCGGTCGAATATCTCGATGCGCTGAACGCAGAACAGCGGGATGCGGTAGAGAGCCTCGACGGGCCGCTATTGGTGCTCGCTGGCGCCGGGACCGGCAAGACCCGCGTGCTGACCACACGCATCGGCCATATCCTCAGCCAGGGCCGCGCCCACCCCTCGCAGATCCTCGCCGTCACCTTTACCAATAGAGCGGCCCGGGAAATGAAAACGCGGGTCAGCAACCTCATCGGCGGTGCGGTGGAGGGAATGCCGTGGCTCGGCACGTTCCACGCGATCGGCGTCAAGATCATCCGCCGTCATGCCGAACTGGTGGACTTGAAGCCTTCCTTCACAGTGCTCGATACCGACGACCAGATCAGGCTGATCAAGCAGCTGCTCGCGGCCGAGAATATCGACGAGAAGCGCTGGCCCGCACGCATGCTCGCCGCGATGATCGACGGCTGGAAGAATCGCGGGCTGGTGCCAAAGCGCGTGCCCGACGGCGAGAGCTTCTCCTTCGCCGATGGCAAGGCGCGCGATCTCTACGCACTCTATCAGCAGCGCCTCAAAGAATTGAACGCCGCCGATTTCGGCGATCTTCTACTGGAGAATTTGCGGCTGTTTCAGGAGCACCCCGACGTGCTCGAAAAATATCAGCAGCGCTTCCGTTACATGCTGGTGGACGAGTACCAAGACAGCAACGTCGCCCAATATCTGTGGCTGCGGCTGTTGGCCCAAGGCAGCAGCAATATCTGCTGCGTCGGCGACGACGATCAATCGATCTACGGGTGGCGCGGCGCCGAAGTGGACAACATCCTGCGCTTCGAGAAGGACTTCCCGGGCGCCAAGGTCATCCGGCTCGAACGCAATTATCGCTCCACCGGCCATATCCTCGGCGCGGCGTCGGGCCTCATCGCCCATAATGAAGGCCGGCTCGGCAAGACGCTGCATACCGATGATGATGACGGCGACAAAGTCGAGGTCGAGGGTTGCTGGGACGACGAGGAAGAAGCGCGCGTTATCGGTGAGGATATCGAGCAGCTTCAGCGGCAAGACCAAAGCCTGAACGAGATCGCCGTTTTAGTGCGGGCCAGCTTCCAGATGCGTGCTTTTGAAGACCGCTTTATCACGCTTGGTCTCGATTACCGTGTGATCGGCGGTCCGCGCTTCTATGAACGCCAGGAAATCCGGGACGCCACCGCCTATCTCGAGGTGACGCTGAACCCCGCCAACGACCTCAAATTCGAGCGCATCGTCAATACGCCACGGCGTGGCCTTGGCGAGGCGACGCTGAAATCGCTGCATGAGCTGGCGCGCGGGCGCGGCATACCCTTGGTGCAGGCGGCGAGGCTCATCGTCGAGACCGAGGAACTAAAGCCGAGGGCGCGGAAGTCCCTGCAAGACCTCATTGCAGCGTTCGACCGCTGGCGCTCCCTGGTCGACACCATGCGCCACACCGAGCTTGCCGAGCTGATCCTCGATGAGTCCGGCTATACTGCGATGTGGCAGGCTGATCGTTCGCCGCAGGCGCAATCGAAGCTTGAGAACTTGAAAGAGCTGATCCGCTTCATGGATGAGTTCGACACGCTGGCCGGTTTCATGGAGCATGTGTCTCTTGTCATGGACGCCTCCACGGATGAAGGCACCGAGCGGGTCAGCCTTATGACCCTGCATTCCGCCAAAGGGCTGGAGTTCGAGACCGTGTTCTTACCCGGCTGGGACGAAGGATTGCTGCCTCATCAACGAAGCTTGGACGAGACCGGACGCTCAGGGCTCGAAGAAGAGCGCCGGCTCGCCCATGTGGGCCTCACAAGGGCCCGCAAGCGCGCCAAGATCACCTTCGCGCAAAACCGCCGCACCTACGGCCAGTGGCAGACGGCGGTGCCATCGCGCTTCATCGATGAATTGCCGGTGGAACATGTCGAGGTGGCCGACGACAAAGGCATGAGCGGCTATGGGCCGAGCCGGTTTGAGAATGCGGAGACCCTGTTCGCATCCGGCTCCTACGACACGCCGGGCTGGCAACGGGCGCAGCGCAACCGCCCGCGCGGAAATGCATCCCAAGCACCACGCCGCGAGCCGGTCACCATCGAAGGCACGCTGGTGGCCGCCAGCACTGCGGAGGGCGTCGGCCTCGATATCGGCGTGCGCATCTTCCACCAGAAATTCGGTTATGGCCGAGTGGTGCAGATCGACGGCAACAAGCTCACCGTCGATTTCGAAAAAGCCGGGCATAAGAAGGTAGTCGATACCTTCGTTGAGCGGGTGTGATGAAATCTCATGTGGCTGTTCGGCTACGGCTCACTGATGTGGGATGGCTGGGAGACCCGCTATGGCTGCCGCCAGCGCATGCCCACCGACCTCCCCGGATTCACCCGCATCTTCAACAAGAAGTCGCTTGAGCGCTGGGGCACACACGCCCGCCCCGGTCTCACGCTGAACCTGCATGCGGGCGATGCGTGCCGCGGCGTGGCCTTCGAATTCGACGACGGCGCTTCAAGCGACATCACCACCTATCTCAACGACCGGGAAACCTGCGCGGCCACGGAGCTTCCCGTCCGCCTGCCCGACGCACGAGAAGTTTCAGCACTCGTTTATATCTATGATGGTCCACGACTGATCGACCAAGGGCTGACATTACACGAGCGCGCCACCATGATCATCGAGGCCGAGGGCGTGGCCGGTTCCAGTTTCGACTACATCAAAGAGGTTCGCGCGCATCTCGCCGAACTCGGCGTTGCCGACGCGGGCATAGACGAACTATGGGTGACCGTCGCCACGCTCAAACCAACAACGGAATGATCATGCGATGACCGACACAGACGACACCGGCTGCATCCTCTATCAGGCGACCGTCGAGGCTAACGCGGCGAGTGCTGAGCCCATCGCGCAAGCGCTGGAAGAGGCGGTGGAGCCTGCCGCGCTTTCCGTCAGTCATTTCGAACTCGGCAAAGGGCGCTACGAAATAACCGCGCTTTACGAAATGATGCCGCCGAAGGACGCGCTCAATGCGCTGATCGGAGATGCCGCCGCTGGCGACATGATTGCACAATTACACATCGATGAAGTGCCCAAGGCGGACTGGGTGACGGTCTCCCAAGGCAAACGCGGGCCGGTCCGCGCGGGGCGCTTTGTCGTCCATGGCAGTCACGATCGCGCTGCCATGCCCCGCAACCGCTTCGTCATCGAGATCGACGCCGACCAAGCTTTCGGCACCGCTCACCACGCAACCACGCGCGGCTGCCTGCTCGCGCTCGACGAACTGCTCAAGCGCGGCCGCCCGGACCTGGTGCTCGATCTCGGTACGGGTACCGGCATTTTAGCCATCGCCGCCGCCCGGGCGTTCGACCGGCCGGTGGTGGCGACCGACAATGACCCCCTCGCCGTGGCCATCGCCCAAGACAACGCGCGCAAGGCCGGCGTTGCCCATCAAGTCTTAGCGCTTCAGGCCGAGGGCTTCGCCCACCCCAAGCTCCGGCGTCTCAAGCCCGACCTGATCTTGGCCAATATCCTGGCGCGCCCGCTGCACGACCTCGCCCCTGCCATGGCGCAGCATCTCCAGCCCGGCGGGGTCGCCATCCTCTCAGGCCTCACGGAATCCCAGGTTCGGGCAATTGAAGCGCGCTATTGCGCCCATGGCTTCGTCCTGGAAAAGCGAATCATTCTCGATGGATGGGCGGCCCTGGTGCTAGGCCGTCGCAGCGCAAGGGTTTTGCGCGATTGATCGGAGCGGACACTTCGGCTTACAAATCTTGCCATGTATCAGAGTTTTGAAGAGGCCCGCGCTCCGGCGGCCAGCGGCGACCGGGTCAAGGCAATCCAACGGGCATTGAAGTCGCGGCGGCTCAAAGCCCTTCTCGTTCCCCATAGCGATCAGCACCAGAACGAGTTCCTGCCCCCTGCTGAGGAGCGGCTGGCCTGGCTCACCGGCTTCACGGGATCGGCGGGTGTCGCCATCGTCACCGAGAAGGGCTCGGCCCTATTCGTGGATGGGCGCTACATCCTCCAGGCGCCAAAACAAGTCGACACCAAAGTCTTTGAGGTCTTACAGGTGCCAGAGGCCAAACCTTCAAGCTGGCTGGTGGACAAGCTCGCCCGGGGCAACGCGGTTGGCTACGACCCGGCGCTCCACACCATCAAAGAAATCGAACGCCTCACCAAGACTTTGAGCGCGGCAGGCATCAAGCTGAACCCCGTCGCGGAGAACCCCATCGATGCGGAGTGGGGGGAGGACCGGCCCGAGCCCTCCTCGGCGCAAATATTCCTGCAGCCGTTCGAATTCGCCGGACGGCGAACGCAAGACAAGATCACTGAAGTTCAGGCAGAACTCGCCGACGCTGGGCACGATGCCGTGCTGCTCACCGTACCCGACTCGGTCTGCTGGCTCTTCAACATTCGTGGCGGCGACATCAAGCACACGCCCATCGCCCTGGCCTTCGCCATTGTTCCGGCGAGCGGATCCCCGACCCTGTTCATCGACGAAGCCAAAGTCGGCGACAGCGTGCGCACCGCACTCAATCCCTTCATCGACATTGCCCCGCTGGACCAGCTCGATGACAAACTGAAAAGCCTCGCCACCGATAAAGCAAAGGTGCGGCTCGATCCCGAAACTGTCTCCATGCGGTTTGCTCGCGCGCTCGAAGCTGACGGGGCCAAATTTGTCTCAGGCGATGATCCCTGCACGATGCCGAAGGCGCTTAAGAACACGGCGGAGATTGAAGGCACGCGTGTGGCCCATATACGCGACGGCGTGGCCATGGCTCGATTTCTCGCCTGGCTCGACGAGGTTGGCGACTCCGGCAAGGTGGATGAAGTGTCGGCGGCGATTAGGCTTGAGGGTTTCCGCCGCGAGACCGGCCAGCTCAAGGATATCAGCTTCGACACCATCTCGGCCTCGGGCCCGCATGGCGCCGTGGTCCATTACCGGCCGACCAACGACTCGAAGCGGGTTCTCGACAAGGGCTCGCTCTATCTCATCGATTCGGGGGGCCAATATGTGGACGGCACCACGGACATCACCCGCACCGTCGCGGTCGGCAAGCCAACGGCTGAGATGCGCCGCCATTACGGCATCGTGCTGAAGTCACATATCGCCATCGCCGCGGCACGTTTTCCGAAAGGCACGCGCGGCCAGGACCTCGATCCTTACGCGCGGCGGCCGCTGTGGGAAGCAGGGCTCGACTACGATCACGGCACGGGCCACGGCGTCGGCAGCTATCTGTCGGTGCATGAGGGCCCGCAACGTCTGTCGCGGCTTGGCTCCGAGGTATTCGAGCCAGGGATGATCCTGTCCAACGAGCCCGGCTATTACCGTGAAGGCAAATACGGCATCCGGCTGGAGAATCTGATCCTGGTGACGCCGCTTGAGAAGATCGAGGGCGGCGACCGGAAGATGTTGGGCTTTGAGACGCTGACACTGGTACCGTTCGACCGGCGACTCATCGATCCAAAGCAGCTCATGCCGTGGGAGCTCGCCTGGCTCAACGCCTATCATGCGCGCGTGCGCCGGGAGATCGAGCCCCGGCTGTTGTCCGACGATAGGCCTTGGCTGCGCCACGCTACGGCGCCGATCGGTTAGCGCACTAGGAAAGCCTTCATGGAACTTCTCGTCTCAGCTATTGCCGCGACGTTGACCACCGTGGCCATCGTGCCCCAAGCGATCCACATCCTCCGCCTGAGAGAGACCCAAGCCATCTCCTTGCAGATGTATCTGGTGTTGGCTACAGGCGTCGCCTTCTGGATGATCTATGGATTTATGATCTGGAACTGGGCGATGATCATCGCCAACGCCATCACGCTGACGCTCACGATCGCCATCATCGCGATGAAGCTGCGCTACGGCTGAGACCTCACGCAATAAGGTCTAGCCACTCGTCCTCGGTGAGCACGGCCACACCTAACTCCTTGGCGTTTTTCAGCTTCGAGCCGGCCCCCAGCCCCGCCACCACATAGTCTGTGTTTTTAGAGACCGAACCCGACACCTTGGCGCCGAGGCGCTCGGCGCGGGCTTTCGCCTCCGAGCGGGTCATCTTCTCCAGCGTCCCGGTAAACACCACGGTCTTGCCGGAGACCGGCGAGGTTTGATCGACGGCTTCAAGTTCCTGCGGATTCACCTGCTCAAGCAGCGCCTCGACCACATCCACATTGTGCGGCTCGCCGAAGAAGTCAGCGAGCGCCGCTGCCGCCGTTGGGCCGATGCCGTCGATATTCTTTAACTCAACGAAAGCTTCGCTCCCGCGGGATTCGCGTGCAGCACGCATGGCTCTCAGGAAGTTCTCCGCCGTGCCGTAGGTGCGCGCCAGCAACCGTCCCGTGATCTCGCCCACATGGCGAATGCCGAGCCCAAAGATGAAGCGGTCGAGCTTGACCGCACGGCGATCCTCGATGGACGCGAATAGCTTCTGGGCTGATAGCTCGCCCCACCCTTCCCGGTCCGCCAGTTTCTGTTCCCGCTTCGCATCTTCCTCGGCGAGCGTGAAAATCTGCTGTGGCGACTGAATAATCTCGTCGTCGTAAAATTCCTGAATGCTCTTTTCGCCAAGGCCTTCGATATCGAAGGCGTTGCGCGAGACAAAATGCTTCAACCGCTCCACCCTTTGCGCTGGGCAGATGAGCCCGCCGGTACAACGCCGAACCACGTCGCGCTTGCCTGTGCGCTCATCTTCCTCGCGAACCGCATGGCTGCCACAGGCCGGGCAGATGTCTGGAAAGACGAATCGTTTCGCACCCTTAGGGCGTTTTTCTGTCACCGGCCCGAGCACTTGCGGAATCACATCGCCGGCTCGTTGGATGATCACCATGTCGCCAATGCGCACATCTTTGCGCTCGATTTCGGCCTCGTTATGAAGCGTGGCATTCTGCACCACGACGCCGCCAACGGTGACCGGCTCAAGCTTGGCCACGGGCGTCAACGAGCCGGTGCGGCCCACCTGAATCTCGATGTCGCGCAGAACCGTGGTCGCCTTCTCGGCGGGAAACTTATGGGCGACGGCCCAACGCGGGGAGCGGGAAACAAAGCCCAACCGCTCCTGAAGATCGAGGCGATCGAGCTTATAGACAACACCGTCGATGTCGTAGTCGAGGCCTGACCGGTCAGACTCTATGCCCCGGTAGACCGCAAGCATCTCCTCGGCGCTGCGGGTCAGCTTGATGAGCGGGTTCAGGGGAAAGCCCCAGGCGCGCAATCTCTTATACGCGCCGTCTTGGGTCTCGGCCGGAGGTTCGGCCGCGTCGCCCCAGCCATAGGCGAAGAAGCGTAAGGGCCGCGACGCCGTGATGGTGGAGTCGAGCTGGCGCAGTGAACCGGCGGCAGCGTTGCGCGGATTGGCGAACAGGCGGTCGCCACGGCGCAACTGGTCCTCGTTCAGCGTCTGGAAGGCGCTGCGGCTCATATAGATTTCGCCGCGCACCTCGAACCGATCGGGGAAACCGCCTGTCTCGATCTGTTTGGGAATGTCGGAAATCGTGCGGACATTAGCGGTGACATTCTCGCCCTCAAAGCCGTCGCCCCGAGTCGCGGCCTGGACCAGCTTCCCGCCCTCATAGCGCAACGTGATGGAAAGCCCGTCGATCTTGGGCTCAGCGGTAAAGGCCAACTCATCCGTCTGATCGAGCCCGAGAAAGCGGCAGATGCGGTCCAAGAAGTCGCGCACGCCCTCCTCGTCGAACACATTGCCGAGCGACAGCATGGGCACGCGATGGACGACCTTGCCGAAAGCCGATGCTGGGGCCGCGCCAACCTTCGAGGACGGACTGTCTTCGCGAACAAGATTGGGGAAACGTGCCTCGATGGCATCGTTGCGTTGCCGTAGCGCGTCGTAAGCGGCGTCGCTGATCTCAGGCGCGTCCTTTTGGTGGTAGAGCAGATCGTGATCGGCGATCTCGCCCGCCAGCCGCGCAAGCTCTTCCCTAGCTTCCGCATCGTCGAGCGCGGAGACCGGCTTGTCCTTCTGGTTCTTCGTCTTGCTCATCGTTCCAGTCACGCGGATCGGCTCATCAGCCGATCGGCGGCAGCGCGGGCCTCCTCGGTAATGGTCTGCCCGGACAGCATACGAGCGATTTCCTCGCGACGATGGCCTTCTTCCAGCACGATGACGCTGGTGACCATGGCTTCACCCTTGGGACCCGTCATGGCCTCTTTGGCGATCATCATGTGACCATGGGCCACGGCAGCGACTTGCGGGGCATGGGTCACGGCGAGAACCTGGACGTTGGCTGCGAGGCTCGCCAGGCGCTCCCCCACAGCGGACGCGGTGGCGCCACCAACGCCAGAGTCCACCTCATCGAAAATAAGCGTAGGCGCCGAACCTCGCGCCGCCAGTACCACTTTGAGCGCTAGGATGAACCGGGCCAGCTCGCCGCCGGAAGCGACCTTCATCATGGGACCCGGCTCGGTGCCAGGATTGGTCGCGACCCAGAAGGCAACCCGGTCAATTCCGCCCGGACCGCCTTCGGCGAGGTCCACGGTGTCGATCTGGGTGATGAAGCGCGCTCTGTCGAGCTTGAGCGGCGGCAACTCACCCGACACGTCTTTATCGAGCCGCTTGGCCACGTCATGCCGCGCCTTGCTCAAGGTCGTAGCGCCGGTCTCATAGATGTTGCGGGCGGCTTGGGCCGCCTTGTCCAGTTCACCGGCCCTGCCCTCGCTGCGGTCCAGCGCGGCAAGCTCACTCTCAAACCGCTCGGTCAGCGCCGCGAGATCGCCCACCTGAACCCGGTGCTTGCGGGCCAACGCGCGGAGCGCAAATAGCCGCTCCTCGGCGCGCTCCAGATCACCCGGCTCAAACGCCGTCAAGGCAAGCGCCTCTTCAATCTTGTCACGGGCCGCGTCGGTCTCGGTCAACACGCGCTCCAACGCCTCGACCACGACCGTCAGAGCCGCACCACCAGTCGCGGCCTGGCGCTCGACACGGCGCAGCGCTGAAGCCAGCCGGGCGCCAGCTGTCCCCTCGCCGGCAAGCGCATCGAGAGCTTCGTTCAGCTCGGCGGCGATCTTCTCGGCATTCATCATGAGCTGGCGGCGGTCGGCGAGCAACTCTTCTTCGCCGGGCTCAGGTGCCAAGTTTCGCAGTTCTTCCAGCGCGTGGCTCACATAGTCGGCATTGGCGCGGGTCGCGACGATCTCGCTCTCATGGCGCGCGCGGGCTGCGTCCGCCTCCTGCCACGCCTCGAAGCTATTGGCCACCTGGGCGGCCTGCTCGATCAGTCCGCCAAAGGCATCGACCAGATCGCGGTGACCACTGGGATCAATCAGCGCCCGCTCATCGTGTTGACCGTGGATCTCCACCAACATCTGGCCGACCTGGCGCAAGAGCTGCACGCTTACACTTGTATCGTTGATGAAGGCACGGCTGCGGCCATCCACACCTTGCAGCCGCCGCAAGATCAGCGTGTCGTCAGCAGGCATACCGTTCTCGATGAGCAGCGCAAGGACCGGATGATCCGCCCCCAGCTCGAAGGTCGCCGTCACCAGGCCTTGCTCGGCGCCGCGCCGCACTAAGGCGGCATCGCCGCGCGCACCAATGGCGAGTGAGAAGGCATCGAGAAGAATGGATTTACCGGCGCCGGTCTCGCCGGTGAGCGCCGAAAGGCCTCGACCGAATTCAAGATCGAGCTTGTCAATCAGAACGATATTGCGGATCGACAGAGCAACTAGCATGGCGCACGCGTCAGGCTTCGCCGTCGCCGTTCCAGGCCCGGGTGATCCAGGAGCCTTCGTGCTGTTGCGGCTCCAGGCCGCGCTTCCCCAAGAGACCGTAGGCGTGTTTGTACCACTTACTGTCCGGAAAGTTGTGGCCGAGGACGGCAGCCGCCGTCTGGGCCTCGTTGACGATGCCTAAGGCCATATAAGCCTCTGTCAGGCGCATCAAGGCCTCTTCCACCTGCTCGGTGGTTTGGTAGTTGGAAACGACGCTCCGAAAGCGATTGATGGCCGCGAGGAAATTGTTCTTGCGCAGATAATAGCGGCCGATCTGCATCTCATTCGCCGCCAATAGGTCACGCAGGATTAGCATCCGGTTGGTGGCCTCCTGCGCATAACGCGAATTGGGATAGCGCTGGAGCAAGGTCTTGTAGGCCGCTAACGACCGGCGCGCGTAAGTCTGATCGCGCTTCGGATCGAGCGCCTGGTCGTAATAGGACATGCCGATGATGTTCTGGGCGAGATCCGATTCTTTCGTGCCCGGATGGAGGGTCAAATAGCGGTCGGCCGCCGAAACGGCGCTGTCGTATTGGCCCGCCTTGTAATAGGAGTAGGCCGCCATGACGATCGACTTGCGCGCTTCCTGTGAATAAGGGTGGTTGATATCCACTTCCTCATACTGGCGCGCTGCCTCCTCGTAATCGCCGGCGTTGATCAAGCCCTCGGCCTTGCCATAGATCGTGCTCGGCTGGTCGTTGGTGACCATCTCGGGTTTGCTGTCGCCGAAAACCGAACCGCAGCCGGCGAGGAGGCCGGCCGTGAGGACAAAACTGATCGCAGCCGACAGGCTGCGCGCGCGAGCTTCAAGCCCACGATGCCCCAGCGCACTGCGCGACTTCACCGGATCGGACATGCTTCCCCTCAAAATGCCCCCGCCGCGCAAATCAGGCTTTTAGCGACGATTGCGCAGACTGAATAACACCCAACTCGCTGAATATGGTGTTTTTTTGCCCAAAGATGCTTGCCGGGACTCATCCGCGCGCAGCTTTAGGCGCGGACGCAACGCACCCGACGCCGGCTAAACCCTAAATGGGCAGATATTTGAAAAGGCTCCGATTAGCTCCGGTCGGCGGCGAAATTCGCCGCGGCGAGACGGTGGCTAAACTCGGCATGACGGACTTTGTGGTAACCCGGGGCTTCGACCATGGTCCAAGCATCGGTATCGGCGAGAAGTGCTTTGACCACGAGAGCATTCAGGCGATGTCCGCCCCGGTGGGAACGATAGGCGCCAAGAATAGGTGCACCAGCAAGCGCCAGATCACCAATCGCATCGAGCGCTTTGTGGCGCACGAACTCGTCGGTGTAACGCAGGCCTTCACGGTTGATGATCCGATCATCGCCGATGGCGACGGTGTTTTCCAAGGAAGCACCAAGGGCAAGACCCGCCGCCCAAAGCCGCTCAACATCCTTCATGAAGCCGAAGGTACGTGCGCGGGAAAGCTCCCGGCGGAACGACCCTGGATTTACGTCGATTTCAATCCTCTGGGCCCCGATCATCTCGTCCTCGAAGTCAATCTCAACGTCGAGACGGAAACCGTTATGCGGAGTGAGCTCACCCTCGGCGCCATTGTCCTCAACACGGATCGGCTTGAGGACCTTCAGGTACCGACGGGACGCATCGAGCTCGGTCAGGCCGACTTCATCGATCGCCTCAACGAAACGGATCGAACTGCCGTCCATAATCGGCACTTCGGCGCTGTCGATCTCAATAAACGCATTGTCGACACCGAGGCCGCGCAGAGCCGCGAGCAGATGCTCCACGGTCGCGACAGTGGCCCCATTGCCGTCCCCAAGAACGGTGCACAGCGTGACGCCCGTGACCCACTGCTGATCGGCAGCGATCTCGGTTACATCCCCGTCACCGTTGGAAATTAGAAAGCGTAGCCCGGTATCGCTATCAGCCGGACAAAGAGCAATGGAAACTGGCGCCCCGCTATGGACCCCTGTGCCTGTCAGTGAAATCTCGCTGGCAAGCGTAGTTTGGCGTGCCCCTATGAAACCCTTCATGGCCCCCATGGCCCCCACAGCCGTCTAAACTGGTTCTCTACTAGCTCGGAGAGAATCCCGAGCCCCCCATTGATCCGCATCCCTGGCACTTCGTCGGACCGTGTATCCGGTCCCTGCTGTGCCTTTTTGGCTCTGCCAATCAATCTATGAGAACCATAACCATCGGACTCAGGGGCTACAAATCACGGTTTCTTTCATAGTGTTACGGGCCAAATTTCTTGCCACCCCATTGATCT
>JAGPVD010000125.1 GCA_018067145.1 Methyloceanibacter sp. | reverse complement strand
CCCGCCGCTTCCCACCGCCCTGGCAGGTCGAGCAGACACCGGGCGGCTTCAAGGTGCTCGACGCATCCGGCCAAACGCTCGTCTACGTCTACGCACGCGAGACCCGAGAGCAAGCTGACATCGCCAAGGTGCTGACCTTCGACGAGGCGCGGCGCATCGCCGCGAATGTTGCTAAGTTGCCTGCACTGTTGAGCACTAAATGAACGCGGCCCCGACAGTGCCATGAGAAGTGTATTTATCGTACTCCTTGCGGCGACGATGATCGCTTCCGGCACTTACGTGATGCTTTTGCAGTTCAAGGCCTCTCTGGTCATGTACCGGTTTCTCGTATCGGGCATCTTTGCAATTGGGCTTGGGCTCTACCTTTTGTGGAACGAGTTCCTCCGATGATGGGGCAAAGGCGCAACGCCGTGGGCAAGCAACCTTGGCGCATGATGCAAGGCTGATATGCTCGGTGGCTTAGGGGGGGCAAGCAATGAAACTTCCGATAGCAATCGTCGTAAGCGCCGCGCTAATCGCGGGGACGACCTTGGTCACTAGCCACGAGCACCGCTATGCGCTGACAGAGGCTGGTGGATTTGTATATCAACTTGACCAACGCACAGGCGAGATGCGCTTTTGCATCAGGGACAAGTGTGCGCCTATGAAGGACGTATCCAGCCGCTCAGAACTGCTAAGGAACTAGGTGCTCGACGCTTCCGGCCAAGCCCTGGCCTACATCTACGCCAGAGAGACCCGTGAGCAGGCGGACATCGCCAAGGTGCTGACCTTCGACGAGGCGCGGCGTATCGCTGTGAATGTCGCTAAGCTGCCAGGGCTGTTGGGGAGGCACAATGACGGAGAAGCAGACCAAAATGCTAATCGTCGCGCTGGTCGTGATTGGCGTTGTCCTATTCACCCTTTTGGTTCAGGTCGGAGCAATGCGACGTAGTTGCTTAGAACCGATCATCATTTGGGCGCGTGACGACGGATGGCCCTCGGGCCTTTGGAGTTGCTACGGTCTTGCCAGCATTCTCTTTGGCATCATTGTCCCGTTGTGCCTCTTCGCATGGGCCGTTTTTTGGCCATTGGACCGAAAGGCTGGGGCGCAAATAAGTAGGATTGCCGCCGAGCGCCTGAGAAACATGAGCTGAATTTTCGGGTTGGTGTCGTTATCCGAGGAAGAAATATCTGCTTTTGGCACTTAGCAGACATGCCGAACGGCGAGTTTGACTTCCGCTAATGACCCTAAGCGGAAGTGCTGTCCATTGATCGGACACTCTATTCGGAGTTCATAATAACCGGCATCCTAAACTTCCATGTGCTCCAAAGCTCTGCATTCTCGATTAGCTCAGTCATGAAGTGAGCGACATTGGATCGCGTGGTAGGACGGCCAGTAAGAATACCCGTGGAGGGGGACTCTTTGATCTCGTATGGAGAGACCTCGGCGTCGATTAACGAGTCTGGACGGACACTGCACCACTCGATGTGCTTGTTCTCCTTGCCTACATTCTGATGTAGATGCTCAGCTGCAGTTTCATTATCCGTGTGCGGAGGCAAAGTGTGACGCAAGAGGGTAAGGAGCTGCCGTTCAAACCAAGTCCTCTTCTCTTCGAGATCGGGGTTCAGGACTCCAACCGTGTTCATAAGAATGAATTTGGTGGGTTTGCGAGGGCTATTCTTTTCGATTGCGTCACACAAACGTCGGGTCGCGTCTGTGCATAGCTTTTTCGGTTCTCCAAACATTCCGTTGAAATCCATGACATGTCCCAAGCACGAGACAACTGCATCACAGTCCTTTACGTGCTCTGCCATCTCCTCATCGGTCAAGTCGAGAACACTCGCCTCTATGACCGTCGTGTTTGGGTTTTCTAAAACTTTGGCGGAGAGTTTGAGAGACGAGCGGACAACAACACGAACTTTGTGATTCTCGCACAGCAACTGTTCCACCAGAGGCCGTCCTGTCATGCCTGTGGCTCCAACTACCAATGTGGTCGTCAATTGAGTCCTCCTTGTCCTACGTCTTGTTGGTAGATAGGCGCCAACGAGTTCCCCGGGAGCACCCAGTTCGAGGTCCGACGGTCCGACCTCTCCTACCCTCCAAGACCTGGGTGCAGGCGTTCCTCATCTCGATGAGCAGGAGATGGCGAAGCGGAAGACATACCGTGGAAAGATACCCCCCGACGAACGGGCCCCATCTCTCGTAGACCTTAGCACCACGTCGTAGGAGATGGATCAGTGGCGCAACCTGAGAGGCGACCATGAAGCCCGCGAGTAAGTCTGGGCTTCCACCGGTTAGAAATAGGATGGGCTTGCCTAGCGAATAGGTGCGTAAGCGTCGGGGCCGTAGCCCGCGCAAGACCCCTTGAGCCTGATATCTCCACCGAGGATCTGACAAATCTCAACTTTTTTCAGAGGCTTGTCGCCAATCTCGGAAGCAGTGACCTTCCAGCCATAACTCCGAGCTACAATCGCAATCTGCTGCTCCTGACAATAGGGTGTCGAGATCAGTCCATTTTTCGTGACCTGGAAATTGCCCTTGCACTGAATGCGCGCCGTCGCGGGTTGTGACGAAACAAGTGCCAACAGCACTATGGCAGCAAGACTAACAATGCCGATGCCTGTATCCTTTAAGTGCATTTCTTGACCTCTGGTTCAAAGTTCAGAGAACATCAATTAGAGCAATAAGCGGCAAGCTCAGCAACCACGCGTTACCCGCTGACGGCGCTGGTGCGCGAGCGTCCACCCCACGCATTCCGACCTTCCGATTCTTGCCCAGTCGCCTTTGCACACCTTGTCCCTCAACAAGGAAGACGCGCGCACCGCAGCCAAGCGGAATATTGACGAGGCCCTGGGCGATCTCCAACAGAATGTGGCTTAGGCCAAGGCTTGGCCTAGAGGCGTTAGGGCCCTCACAGCCTAGGGATATGGCAACAGGTGCGGTTCGCTTTATCGCAACGCTATAGCAGTGTACTGGATACGACGACGCCTAGCTGGCATAGCCAAACTTCCTCGGCAAACGGCATGGACGACGCTATCACCCAAATCGGAGGGCCCTCATGCACCGTATCCTAACAAGTATCGTTCTCGTCATGATGATGATGGGCTGTGACTCAGAGAATGCGTCTGACGCCGAGAAGCCAGCTGAGGCCGAGAAGCCAGCTGAGGCCGAGAAATCACCTGAAGCCCCGAAACCATCTGAGGCCGAGATACCACCTCAAGCCGCGAAAACGCTTGACGTCGAGAAGGTGTTTGAGGAGGGGGCGGCCGCTTTCGACCGCGCCGACTACCCGACCGCTCTGTACCTATGGCGCCCGCTGGCTGAGCGGGGCCTTGCCCCGGCGCAGATAAATCTCGGCAACATATATTTACATGGCAACGGGGTCGTCCCAAACGATGCAGAGGCGGCGAAGTGGTTTGCCCTAGCCGCAGAGCAGGGAGACGTTAAAGCTCAGAACAATCTCGGCGTCATGTACGCCAACGGAAAGGGTGTCCCGCAGGATACCGTTCAGGCCTACAAGTGGTTCAGTATCGGAGCCTCAAAGTCTGCAGCTTCGGATCAACCGAAAGACAGGATCGAAGCGGCCCAAAACCGGGACCTTGCAGCTTCCCAAATGACGCCCGAGCAGATCGCCGATGGGCAAAAGCTGGCCGGAGAATGGAAGCCGAAATAGCCGGCGCTTAAGCCAGGCGTAGCCTGAGCGGCTATTTGTAGAGTAGCGCGTAGGCCGCGTAGAATAGGGTCAGCGCCAGCAATGGCCGCAACAGCCATTCCGGGGCGACGCCTGCGAGCCGTGTGCCCAGCAAAATGCCGGGGATCGAGCCGCAGAGCAGTGCGATCAATATCCAAGGATCGACGTGGCCGAGGCCGAGATGGCCGGCACCTGCAACCAAGGTCAGCGGCACGGCGTGGGCGATGTCGGTGCCGACGATGCGCTTTGCTGGCAGCGACGGAAACAGCATAGCCAACACCACCACGCCGATAGCACCGGCGCCGACCGAAGTTAGGGTCACCAGCAGACCGAGCGCCACGCCGAACAACACGGTGACTATCGTGCGCTTAGGCGGCGCCTCCCCGGTGCCGGTGCCATGCCCCTTCATCAGAACGGGATAGAGCACGATGGCGACAGCGCTGACCGGCAGAGCGAAGGCAAGGCCGTAGCGAATCCAGTGGGCCATGGCCGCCGTGTTGAACGGCATATAGGACATGATCGCGAGTAGGATGATCGCCGCAGGGATACTGCCCATGGCAAGCCGGATCACGATCAGCCAGTCGACATTTTCCGCCACATGATGGCGCCAGCCGCCAACGGTCTTCGTCACCGATGCGTAGAGCAGATCCGTGCCGACAGCAGTGGCCGGTGCCACCCCGAATGTCGAGATGAGCAACGGCGTCATCAGCGCGCCACCACCAACTCCCGTCAGGCCCACAAGGAAACCGACACCGAAGCCGGCGCTAGCCAGCGGCAGCAGAGCCGCTGCCCAGCTGAGGTCAACCATTGATGAGAGCCTCCCGCTGCGCTTCCGGTGAGATCGTACGCAGATACATTATTATTGGTCTGTATCGATTAAAACCGGAACACCAGCCGAACGTAGCAAAATTGCCACCTCCTGCGCACGCCGTTCAAATTCGGTGGAATCGGCCGGAGAATTACCGAGATCGGAACAAAGTCCGGCAAGACGTGCGCGGTCAAGGACCAGCACATTTTCATCGACATCATCGGCTGCAGCGCTCCCGGCCTGCACCCAGCTGATCACGCCACCCGCCACGGTGGCGCCGTCAATGGCGTTGACCAGCACGAAATTACCGGTGAACGGCAACTCACTGAAAAGATCAAGCGCCGTCGCCCGGCCAAGCAAAATACGGCAGTCGGCAATGTCATTGACGTTGCATTCATGTGCCGGGGTCGAGCCAAGCGTCTCGAAATCGACGAGTGCCGACACGCTCATGGATGTCACCGGCGTAAGATCGGTGGCGCTACGGAGCAGATACCCGGCCTCGGGGTCGAACGGCGTCTCGGCGAGCCAGACAAGGCGCGCTTCGATGACATCGGCATTCACCGGGCGCCGCTTGACCTCGGACAGCACAGCGCCGCGGGAGATATCGAGATCGGTGTCGAGTACGAGGGTCACCGCGTCGCCGCTGGTAGCGAAAGGCTGGTCGCCGCTCATGGTGGAAATCCGGCGCAAGGTCGCGCCGAGGCCACTTCTGGCATCCACCACGCGGTCGCCAACGGTGATCTTGCCCGACGTCACTGTGCCGGCATAACCGCGGAAGTCGTCCGCGGCGCGCAGCACGAGCTGCACGGGCATGCGGAACGGTACATCCTCGGCGACCGTCTTTGGATCAACATTCTCAAGATAGTCGAGCAAAGTCGGCCCGGAATACCAGGGCATCTCGGCCGACCGGGCGGCCACATTGGCGCCGGTGAGCGCCGCCACCGGAATGCTCGTGATCTCGGCGAAGCTGAACTTCTCAGCGAGTTTTTGGAAGTCGGCCTCGATGGCGCGATAGCCTTCCTCGGACCAATCGATCTGATCCATCTTGTTGACGGCAAGAATGACCTTCTTGATGCCCACAAGATTGCAGATGGCGGCATGGCGGCGCGTCTGGCGCTTTACGCCATGGCGGGCATCGACGAGCAGGATCGCGATATCAGCATGCGAGGCACCGGTCGCCATATTGCGCGTGTATTGCTCATGGCCCGGCGAGTCGATGATGACGAAGCGGCGGCGCTCGGTCTCGAAATAGCGCCAGGCAATGTCGATGGTGATGCCCTGCTCGCGTTCGGCCTGAAGGCCATCGAGCAGAAGACTAAAGTCGATCTTTTCGCCGTTAACGCCGCGAGCATGGGACGCATGCATCACGGCAGCACGCTGGTCCTCGGTGACGCCAGCGGCGTCCCAGAGCAGCCGGCCAATCAGCGTGGACTTACCATCGTCGACCGAACCGCAGGTCAACAACCGGAGCATGGCCTCCGATTTCTGGTCCGGAGCCAAGATGGTGCCCTCAGGGACTTTTTCGTCAAGCGCTGCCAAAGTCATTAGAAGTAACCCTCACGCTTCTTCATCTCCATGGCGCCGTCCTGATCGTGGTCGATCAGCCGCCCGGACCGCTCGGACACGCGTGCAGTCAGCGTCTCCTGCACCACGGCATCAAGATCGGCGGCGTCGGATTCAATTGCGGCGCTCAGCGGATAGCAGCCCAGCGTACGGAAGCGCACCTTGCGCATCTCCGGCGTCTCCCCCGGCTTCAACCGCATCCGCTCGTCGTCGACCAGCAGGAGCTGTCCGTCGCGCTCCACCACGGGACGCTCCTTGGCGAAGTAGAGCGGCACCACTTCGAGCTTCTCCAACGTGATGTAGCGCCACACGTCAGCCTCGGTCCAATTGGACAGCGGGAAAATGCGCACGGTCTCATCTTTCCCGAGACGACCGTTCAGAAGCTGCCACATCTCCGGGCGCTGCAGGCGCGGGTCCCAGCGATGGCCGGGCGCACGGAATGAGAAGACACGCTCCTTGGCGCGGGACGCTTCCTCGTCGCGGCGAGCGCCGCCAAAGGCCGCATCAAAGCCGCCGTCATCGAGCGCTTTGCGCAGCGCCTGCGTCTTCATGATGTCGGTATAGACGGAAGGCGAATGGTCGAACGGGTTGATGCCCTTGGCGAGCCCATCATGGTTGGTGTGGACGATGAGATCGAGACCAAGCTCCTTGGCCGTCCGGTCACGGAAGGCAATCATGTCGTGGAACTTCCAAGTCGTATCCACGTGCAGCACCGGGAACGGCAGCTTGGCTGGCCAGAATGCTTTTCGCGCGAGGTGCAGCAGCACTGTTGAGTCCTTGCCGATGGAATAGAGCAGGACGGGCAAGCGGAACTGTGCCGCAGCCTCACGGAAAATATGGATGCTCTCGGCTTCGAGAAGCTTCAGATGGGAGGTGAGCACGGTCATGCGGCCTTCCCCTCTCGGTTCGGGTTGAGATGGAGCCCGCATTCCTTCTGTTCCTCGTTCTCCCACCACCAGCGGCCAGCGCGAGGATCCTCACCCGGTTCGATGGCGCGGGTGCACGGCGCGCAGCCAATGGAAACAAAACCGCGGGCATGGAGCGGGTTCACCGGAATATTGTTTTCAGCGATGTAGGACATCAGCCGCTCCTCCGACCAATCGGCGACCGGATTGATCTTGGTGAGCCCACGCTCGGACTCCCACATGGCGAGCGGAACGTCCGCCCTCTCCTGGGAATGTTCGCGCCTCACGCCCGAGAGCCAGCCTTGCGCGCCTTCGAGCGCACGGCTCAAGGGCCGCACTTTGCGGATTTCGCAGCAGCGTTTCCGGTTCTCGATCGTTTGACGGAAGCCATATACGCCGTCGCGCGCCACGAGGTCCTCGACCTCGGCGGCATCCGGCGCAACCAGCCGAATGCGGATGCGATAACGAAGCTCGGAAAGATCGGCAGTCTCGAGCACCTCGGGGAACAGCCGGCCCGTGTCGAGTGTGAAGACATCAATATCCGCACCCGACTTGGCAATGGCATGAAGAATAGCTTGATCCTCAAGGCCGAGGCTCGTGGAGAAGGCGATGCGTCCGTCAATGGCGCCGCGCAGCGCCTTGATGCGCTCAATGAGGTCGTCGGTCTCGCTCAGCGTCTTGTCGAGCGCCAAGGCAGCCTTCCGCGATGCATCCCAGCGCAGCGGCAGCGTGTTGCGGGCCGAGGGCTGATAGTTGAGACGCATGCGGGTGATGCACGCCTTCCAAGTGTCTGTGTCCTCAGGCCTGCTGATCACGGCGGTGTCGAAGCCGGAGCGCAACAGGTGCTGGCCTTGATCGGGGATGATTTGACCGACGGCCCTAATCTCTCCCTTGAAGCCATGCCGCTCACGAAGCAGCAGCGCCAGACTGAACCCGCGCCCGTCGACAAAGCTGGGGAATGAAATGGCGATCGGTCCGGCGTTGCCGCCCGCGGCGGCGGCCAATGCATCCGTGTCTGCGTCCGGCTCAAGCACCGTCGCGACATCTTGCGGATCGGAGATAAGAGCCCCGGTGTTGAGATCAACGAGCACCATAAAGGGCCTCCTTGAATGGCGGAGCGCCCACGCGCCGCCATGTGTCGAGGAAGCTCTCTCCCTCATCGCGGTTTTCGAGATAGGTATTCACGATGGTGTCGATGACATCCGGCACCGCCTCTGCACGGAAGCCCGGCCCAATGATGGAGCCGACCGATGCATCGTCTTTTGGATTGCCGCCAAGCGTGATCTGGTAGAGCTCGGTGCCTTTCTTATCGACACCGAGAATGCCGATATTGCCGGAATGGTGGTGACCACAGGCATTGATGCAGCCCGACATGTTGAGGCGCAACTGTCCGATGACCTCTTGGCGCGCAGGGTCTTCGAAGCGCTTGGCGATCTCCTTAGCGATGGGGATCGAACGAGCATTGGCAAGATTGCAGTAGTCGAGCCCGGGGCAGCAAATCATGTCACCGAGAAGCTCATTATTGCCGGTGGCGAGATCCGCACCGGCAAGCGCATCGTAGAGCGCCGGGATATCGGCGATGGCGACATGGGGCAGAATGAGATTCTGCGTATAGCTGACCCGCAGCTCGTCTTGGCTGAAGCGCTCGGCGAGATCGGCGACGAGGTCCATGGCGTCGGACGAGGCATCCCCGGGCGTGCGGCCCGGCTCCTTCAGCGAGATGACGACCGAGGAATAGCCCGGCACGCGATGGGCCAGCACATTGTGCTTGTACCAATTGGCGAAGGCCGGATCGGTCTCGCGGCGGGCGCCAACCTTCTCGTCGCGGGCAGGCTGCGGCGGAAGATCGGGCGGCGCGAAATAAGACAGGATGCGGCGCTGCTCGTCTTCGGGCAGATCGACGGCACTCTTATGCGTGGCCTCCCAATCAGCTTCCACCGCCTCGCGGAACGTGTCGATGCCGAGCTGGTTGACGAGGATCTTGATGCGCGCCTTGTAGATATTGTCGCGCCGGCCAAGGAGATTGTACACGCGCAAAATGGACTCGACGTAGGAGAGCAGATGCTCCTTCTTGAGGAAGGGTCTAATCTCCTGCCCCACATAGGGCGTGCGGCCCATGCCGCCGCCGACCAGCACGCGGAAGCCGTTTTCGCCATCAGGCCCGCGCACGATACGCAAGCCGATGTCGTGGAACGCCGTAGCGGCGCGATCCTCGGCGGCACCGGAAACAGCGATCTTGAACTTGCGCGGCAACCAGTTGAACTCCGGATGCAGCATCGACCATTGGCGCAGCATCTCGCACCACGGACGCGGGTCTTCCAGCTCATCGTTGGCGGCGGCAGCAAACGGATCGGATGTCGTGTTGCGCACGCAATTGCCGCTGGTCTGGATGCAATGCATTCCCACCTCGGCAAGCGCGGCCAGCACATCGGGAATATCGACGAGCTTGACCCAGTTGAACTGGAGATTCTGTCGTGTGGTGAAATGGCCGTAGCCGCGATCAAAACGCCGACCGATCATCGCGAGCTGACGCAATTGGCGGGGCGAGAGCACACCATAAGGAATGGCGATGCGTAGCATATAGGCGTGGAGCTGAAGGTAGAGCCCGTTGCGCAAGCGCAAAGGACGGAACTCCTCCTCCGTCAGCGCACCTGACAGGCGTCGCTCGACCTGATCCTTAAACTCCGCCACGCGCTCTCTCACGAAGGCGTGGTCGAACTCATCATAGCGGTACATCGTACCAGTCCTTCGTTAGCGTGGTGCGGTGGGCAGCACGAATGCGCTCGCGCACAGAAAGCGGATCGACCGCGCCGTCATTCAGCGCGATCGGCATGGGATAGACAGAGATAACAAGACGCTCCTGAACAGCCTTCTCAGCTTCGGCTTCGAGCGCTTTGATCTCCTCATCGGTATCAGCCAGACGCGCTTCAGCAATCTGCTCCGTCCACTCACCGTCAGAGGCGAGATAGACAACAATGCCGTCGGTCAGGCGGTTGGCAGTAATGACGCTAGGCATAGGCGCGCTTGACCTCCTCAGCCGAGAGGATGTCTTCGACGGCGCCAGATGCTGGAAGACCTGCGACCTCACCGAAAATAAGAACCGCCGGGCTCTTGAGCCCAAGCCCATCGGGACGGGCGGCAAGCGTGGCGATATTGGTGGCGACCCGGCGCTCGTCGTCCCGGCTCGCATTCTCCACGCCAATCACCGGTAGCTCTGGACGGAAACCAGCCTCAAGCAGCTTGTTAGCGATCACGGCCGCCGTAGTGACGCCCATATAGACGACCAGCGTGTTGTTGCCGGAGGCGAGCGCGGCCAAGTCGAAATGCTCAAAGCTTGGCGCGTTGCCGCCAGCGTCGTGGCCCGACACGAAAGTCACAGTGTGAGACACGTCGCGATGGGTCAGCGGGATCTGCAGACTTGCCGCCGCGGCGATGCCAGCGGTGACACCGGGGACAATCTCGATTGCAATTCCGGCGGCGCGCAAAGCGTCGAGCTCTTCGCCGCCCCGGCCAAAGATGAAGGGATCGCCGCCTTTTAGCCGCACGACAGTCTGGCCGGCTTTGGCACGCTCGATAAGCAATGCATTGATCTTGTCTTGGGGAACGCTATGAGCGCCCTTGGCCTTGCCGACGCGGATCATCTCGGCCTCGCGGCGCGCGTGATCGAGCGCACCCTCCCCAACCAGCCGATCGTAAAACACGACATCGGCAGACTTCAGGGCACGTACGGCCTTCACGGTGAGAAGCTCGGGGTCGCCGGGACCGGCGCCGACCAGGATCACGCGGCCTTGGGTTTCGCCCTCTTCGCTCGCAGCCTCGATGGCGGCGCCAATCAGATCTCTCGCCTTTGGCTCATCGCCTTCCAGCATGGCCTCGGCGGCGGCGCCCTCGAACACGGCCTCCCAGAATTTCCGTCGCGGCGTGCCCGAAGGCACTTTATCGGCGACACGGCCCCTATACTCGCCGGCCAGCTTGGCCAACGCATCGAGACGCGGATGCAGCTCACGCTCAAGCCAAGCTCTGAGGCGCTGCGCCAGCACGGGCGCGGCGGCGGACGTACCGATAGCAACAGTAACCTCGCCACGATCGACAATGGCGGGCAGCACGAAGGTGCAAAGCTCTGGCCGGTCCGGCACATTCACCGGCACGCCGAGCGCGCGGGCGATGGCCGAAACGCGGGTATCTTCCTCGTCGTCCTCAGTGGCGGCAATGACTAGCGGCCGGCCGCGCACCTGATCGATACCGGGCTGCGGCGCGACAAGAGTGACTTGCCCGGCCTCGGCGAGCTTCGCCAGCTCGGTGCCCAAGCCTTCCGCGGAAATGTCGACGGACGGGGCGCGCTTTAGAAGAAGCCGCGTCTTAATGGCCGCAAGCTCACCACCGCCAACCACCAGCGGCGGCTTTGCGTCGAAACTCACAAAGATGGGAAATGTACGCATCAGCCAGCACTCCCCGCCGCGACGGTTTCGACCGGTTGGTCGCTGAGGCTCTCCGGCGCAAGCTCGATCTCAAGTCCATCGAGCTCGGGCGTCATGATGAGCTGGCAGCATAGCCGCGACCGCTCGTCGACCTGGAAGGCGCCGTCGAGCATCTCCGTCTCCTCGTCGGTCGGCGGCACGAGCTTGGCAACCCAGTCACCCTCGACCCACACGTGGCACGTGGCGCAAGCGCAAGCGCCGCCGCACTCGGCCTTAATGGGGAGACCCCAATCACGCATCACCTCCATCACCCGCCAGCCTTCAAGGGCTTCGAGGCGATGAACGGTGCCGTCGGGCAGGCGCACATTGACGAACATGGCTAGGCGACCTTTGTAAGGCTTTGCGGTTCGAACGAGTACGGGGCGGGGCGCGGTGTCGCAACCCCGCTCGGGGGCGCGGCGTGCACGTCGGCAGATAGGGCGCTGACAATTGCGTCGAACGTCATTTCGTTTTCCCAGAACACGGCCTTTGGAACGCCGGGCACCCGGCTCCTTACAAGATGGGGAAGACTACAGAAAAATCATTCTACTAAGAAGGCTATTTCAAATAAATAGTAGTATTTTGTTCTGTCAGCCCGCCCGGAGAAGAACTATCTTTTATTTCCCGCTCCAAGCGCACGCTGAATCTCTACTTCCGCGAGCATACGGAATAGGCGTTTCGCAGCCGACGGGCTCCGCCCAAATTGGCCGAAATATGCACTCGATCACGTATGCGACCTCGAACGCGCTTGCCAAATACAACGAGTGTTGGCTGGAGCACCGCGCCAGCCGAAGTGTTGCGGCGCATCAGAAGTGTTGCGGCGCATCAATT
>JAGPVD010000119.1 GCA_018067145.1 Methyloceanibacter sp. | reverse complement strand
CTTGAAGCCCTCGATCAGCAATGTGCCGCAGGCGAGGGCTTCGGCCATGGCCCAATCGATGCCGTGGCCGTCGTCGATCATCTTGCGGCGTCGCGCCATGATGCGCGTGAGCGTCTTATGTGCCGTGAAGTTCTCAGGAATAGCGGTGAGCTTGCGGCCAACCTCTTCGAGCGCGCCAAGATCGACGCCGGTCGTTCCACGCCGCGCGCCGTCTTCCGCGAAGCCGATGTCGGACCATCTGCCGTCAAGCCAGTCGGCGCGATTAGGCCGATAGGTCTCACCCGCTGCGAATTCTTCCTCAAGATAGCTGCGGAACTTTTCCTGTAGGCCTTCGACCTCCTCGGCCGTGAAAACGCCTTCCTTGATCAGGCGGTCGGCGTAGATCTCGACCACACCAGGATGCTTGGCGATGCGCTGATACATCAGCGGCTGGGTGAACGCCGGCTCGTCGGCCTCGTTATGCCCATGGCGCCGGTAACAGAACATGTCGATTACGACAGGCTTACGGAAATGCTGGCGGTACTCGGTGGCGATCTTGGTCGCGTGGACTACGGCTTCGGGGTCGTCGCCATTCACGTGGAAGATTGGCGCGTCGATCATCTTGGCCACGTCGGACGGGTAGGGTGATGAACGCGAGAAGCGCGGCGCCGTAGTGAAGCCGATCTGATTGTTGACGATGAAATGGATCGAGCCGCCGGTGCGATGACCGCGCAAGCCCGACAGGCCGAGACATTCGGCGATCACGCCTTGCCCGGCGAATGCCGCGTCGCCGTGCAGAAGAAGCGGCAGGATCTCTGTGCGTTCACTATCGCCGCGCTGATCCTGCTTCGCCCTGACTTTGCCGAGCACCACGGGATCGACGCTCTCCAAATGCGAGGGGTTGGCGGTGAGCGATAGATGCACGCGGTTGTCGTCGAACTCGCGGTCGGACGAGGCGCCCAGGTGATATTTAACGTCGCCGGAGCCTTCGACATCGTCGGGCTGGGCCGAGCCGCCTCTGAACTCGTTGAAGATGGCGCGGTAGGGCTTAGACATGACATTGGCGAGCACGTTCAGCCGTCCGCGATGGGGCATGCCGATGACGACCTCACGCAAGCCAAGCTGGCCGCCGCGCTTGATGATCTGTTCTAGCGCCGGGACCATGGATTCGCCGCCATCGAGGCCGAAGCGCTTGGTGCCGGTATATTTGACGTTGAGGAAGCCCTCGGACCCTTCCGCCTCGATGAGCTTGGTGAGGATTGCCCGCTTACCTTGCGCGGTGAAGCGAACCTCCTTGTCCATGCCCTCGATGCGCTCTTGAATCCAGGCGCGCTGGGTCGGGTCAGAAATGTGCATGTACTCGACGCCGATGGAGCCGCAATAGGTGCGCCGTAGAATGTCGAGCACTTGGCGCAGGCTTGCGAATTCGAGCCCGAACACGTCGCCAATATAGATGGGCCGGTCATAGTCGGCCTTGGTGAAGCCGTAAGTGCTTGGCTTCAGCTCAGGATGTTCGCCCCGCGAGGAAAGTTCCAGCGGGTCGAGCTTGGCGATGAGATGGCCGCGCGTGCGATAGGCGCGGATCAGCAGGCGTGCGCCTAACGTGTCCCGCGCCGCATCGATTGCTTGCTGCTTGGTGAGGGAGCCGCTCAGGCCAACAGGCGTGGGAAGCGTATCCTTCGAGGCACCCCAGGAGGGCCCGCGCGCATCGGCGAACACGTCCGCCGCCTCGTCGCCAAGGCTGGCGAAGAAGCTCTGCCATTCGGGATCGAGTGAGGCGGGGTCTTGCTCGAAGAGGGCGTATAGCTCCGCGAGATAGGTCGCGTTCGCGCCATCCAGAAACGACGTGTGCGCGAACACTTCGTTCAACTCGTGCCGTGTCATAGGAACACCCTACTGGTCAGTCGATTGACCACCGGCGTGCCGGGCAATCAAGGCGAGCGTTAGGCGTTTGCCCGCCTTTACTTAAATATACCAGCAAGCGTCGTGCCGAGCGCCGCAGGCGACGGCGAAACCACGACACCGGCCTCCTGCATAGCCTCGATCTTACTCTTAGCATCGCCTTTGCCACCTGAGATGACAGCGCCGGCATGGCCCATGCGGCGCCCGGGAGGCGCCGTGGCGCCAGCGACGAAGCCGACGATGGGCTTCTTGTTGCCGGCCTTGATGAGGAATTCCGCGCCTTCCTCCTCGGCCGAGCCGCCGATCTCGCCAATCATGATGATGGCTTCGGTCGCGTCGTCTTCGAGGAACAGCGAAAGCGCATCGACGAAATTCGTGCCGTTGACGGGGTCGCCGCCAATGCCGATGCAGGTCGTCTGACCAAGCCCGGTTGCGGTGGTCTGAGCCACGGCCTCATATGTGAGGGTGCCGGAGCGCGAAACGATGCCGACCTTGCCGGGCAGATGAATATGGCCAGGCATGATGCCGATCTTGCACTCACCCGGCGTGATGACGCCTGGGCAGTTCGGGCCGACAAGGCGCGTGCCGGAACCGGCCAGAGCGCGCTTCACCTTGACCATGTCGAGAACGGGTACGCCCTCGGTGATGCAAACCACAAGGCCAATGCCAGCGTCGATCGATTCCAAAATTGCGTCGGCGGCAAACGGCGGCGGCACATAGATTGCGCTCGCGTCGGCGCCGGTCGCCTCAACGGCGTCACGGACCGTGTCGAACACCGGAAGGTCGAGGTGCTTGGTGCCGCCCTTTCCCGGGGTTACACCGCCAACCATTTTGGTGCCGTAGGCGATGGCCTGCTCGGAATGGAACGTGCCTTGGGCGCCGGTAAAGCCCTGGCAGATGACACGTGTATTCTTATCGATAAGGACTGACATGAGGGCTCGCTAACCGCTTCTGTTCGGTGCTTAGGCCGCAGCCTTGACGGCGGCGACGGTCTTCTTGGCGGCGTCGTCGAGGTCGTCGGCGGGAATGATGGCGAGGCCAGACTCGCGCAGCAAATCCTTGCCGCGCTCAACATTGGTGCCCTCGAGACGGACCACTAACGGCACGGCTATGTTTGTCTCGCGCGCTGCGGCGATGACGCCTTCGGCGATGGTGTCGCAGCGCATGATGCCGCCGAAGATATTGACCAGCACGGCGTTCACATTTGGATCGGACAGGATAATCTTGAACGCTTCGGTGACGCGCTCCTTGGTGGCGCCGCCGCCGACATCGAGGAAGTTCGCCGGCTCGGCGCCATAGAACTTGATGATGTCCATGGTGGCCATGGCAAGACCGGCGCCGTTGACCATGCAGCCAATCGTACCATCGAGTTTCACATAAGACAGATCGTGCTTGGACGCCTCGACCTCGGCCGGGTCCTCCTCGTGGACGTCGCGCAGAGCGACAATGTCCGGATGACGGAACAGCGCGTTGTCCTCAAACCCCATCTTGGCGTCGAGGCAAACGAGGTTGCCTTCTTCCGTGACTACGAGCGGGTTGATCTCAATGAGGCTCGCGTCTTTCTCCATGAAGAGCTTGAACAGCGTGCGCACGAGCTTGCTACATTGCTTGGCGAGATCGCCTTCGAGTTTCAGAGCCGAGGCGATGACGCGGCCATGGAAGGCACTGAGGCCCGAGGCCGGGTCAACGTCGAGCGTGGTGATCAGCTCCGGCGTGTTGGCGGCGACCTCTTCGATATTGACGCCACCTTCGGTGGAGGCGACGAAGGCCACGCGGTCGGTGCTGCGGTCGACCAGGAGGGAGAGATAAAGCTCCCGTGCGATGGTCGTGTCTTCAACGATGTAGACGCTGCGGACGACGCGGCCCTTGGGTCCGGTCTGCGGTGTGATCAGCGGCTTGCCGAGCATGCGGTCGGCCTCGGCGTGCAGCGCCTCAAGTGTATTGACGAGCTTGATGCCGCCGCCCTTGCCGCGTCCGCCGGCATGGATCTGCGCTTTCACCACAAAGGATGCACCCTTGAGGTCCTTGGCGTGCTTCTGGGCTTCTTGCGCCGTCGTTGCGACGCTGCCGTTTGCCACCGGGGCCCCATACTCTTTGAGCAGAGCCTTGGCTTGGTATTCGTGAATGTTCATGGAACTTGTCGGTCAGACGCCAGACTTTTTTAGGAGTTCGCGAGGTTGGGGGCGATCCTCTGGCAAAGCTCAACGAGAGCTTTCACAGATTCAACCGAATGGATGAAGGCGTCCTTCTCCGCGGAGGACAGGTCGAGTTCGATAACACGCTCGACGCCCTTGGCGCTGATGATGACGGGAACGCCGGAATAGATGCCCTTCACGCCATATTCGCCGTTCAGATAGGCGGCGGCGGGAAGCACGCGCTTCTCGTTGTTGAGATAGGACTCCGCCATGTCGAGGGCGGCGGTGGCCGGGGCGTAATAGGCAGAGCCCGTCTTCAGCAGGCCAACGATCTCGGCGCCACCGTCACGGGTGCGCTGCACGATCTCGTCCAGGCGCTTCTGCGTGATCCAGCGCATCCTCACGAGGTCGGCGAGCGGGATGCCAGCGACGGACGAATAGCGGATGAGCGGCACCATGGTGTCGCCGTGGCCGCCAAGCACCATCGTGTGGATGTCTTGCGGGCTGACGTCGAATTCCTCGGAGAGGAAGTAGCGGAAGCGCGCGCTATCGAGCACGCCGGCCATGCCGACAACCTTGTTGCGGGGCAGGCCCGAGGTCTTTTGCAGGGCCCAGACCATGGCGTCGAGCGGGTTGGTGACGCAGATAACAAAGGCTTCCGGTGCATATTTCCGAAGTCCGGCGCCCACCTGCTCCATGACTTTCAGGTTGATTTCCAGCAGGTCGTCGCGGCTCATGCCGGGTTTGCGCGGCACACCGGCGGTGACGATCACCACGTCGGCGTCTTTGATCTCGGAATATTCGTTGGTGCCCTTGAACTTCGGAGCGAAACCATGGACGGGGGCAGAATGGGACAGGTCCAAGGCCTTGCCCTGGGGCACGCCGTCGACCACGTCGAACAGGATGATGTCGCCAAGCTCTTTAATGCCGGCAAGATGGGCGATGGTGCCGCCAATTTGGCCAGCGCCGATCAATGCAATCCGATTACGCGCCATGAAAACCCCCTTCTAGGATCGGCCGCATTCCGCGTAGCGGCCACGTATGAACTCGGGGGGGTTGGTTAAATGCTATCGGGCTCTAGCGCAAGCCGACGTTTAGCGCCAAATCGGCCATCGGCAGAGCTATACGAGGGATCCAGCATGGACCAGCCCACGCCGGATCGGATAGGCTCGGCTTGTAACGCAGAGCTTAAGAGGTTCGCATGGTGGACAAGCGGCCAACGAAGAGCACGGCTAGGACAGCGCCCACTGACGAGGAGCTGGATGCCACCGCGCCGCTGCCATTCGTGGTATGGGCGGCCCGATTTACCGCCTATTTCCTGGCGCTGGGTGGCATCATGCTCGTGTCTTACGCCTATTATGGCTTCGATAGGGACCCGCAAAGCTTCCCACCCGGCTTTCGTCTCAACCCGCTCCAAGCCGGCGTCAATTTCATCTGGGGGCTGGTGGGCACGCTGATCGGCTTCTTCCGGCCGCGCTACGCCATAGTCTTTATGCTGGCCTTTGCCGCCTTCTACACGTTGGTCGCCGGCCTCGGCACCTTTGCCGGCTCCGTGCTCGGCATGGAGCTAGGAACCCCTGCCAAGGTGTTCTTCTGGGTCGTGGTCGCCGCGTCCTGGGTCGTGGGCATACGCGGGTTGTTGCAACGGCGCCGTGCCCGGTTGGCGGGCGAAGATCCCGGCTACTGATCGTTCGGATCTTCAACCAGCTCGGTCGCCGGCTTGCCCACGGGTTTCGTGCGGACGACATAGACTTTCGCGGGCTCGGTGATGCTCTTATTCAGCCCGCGATGGACCACATTCGGCTCCAGATAAAACGCCTCGCCCGCTTTCAGTTCGCGCGACGGCTTGCCCTCGACCTCCAGCGTCAGCGTGCCCTCAAGCTGATAGTCGAACTCCTGAGCATCGGGGTGGATGTGCCACGGCACCGAGCTTCCTGGCGGGAAGGTGTAGACCGCGATGGCGACCTCCTTGCCCGGCTCACCGGCAAGCGGGGATGTGAGCAAATGTTGCTCATTGACCTTGGCGGGCGCGGCGGCGTCGCGCGCGTAGAGCGCGCCTACCCCAAGAGCGGCGGCGAGCAGCGCAGCCCCGAGGATGAGGACAGGTTTTCGCATCATGTTTGGTTCTTTCATCGCCGCACGCTAGCGCGCTCATGCGGGCGCCAGGAAGCGAATCGGCGTTAGAGTGAGGCGCGCTCGCGCGTCACAAAATGGAGAGGACCATGAACGGCACTTATGCTTACACCTCGGAAGGCGCCAAATACGGCATCGGCTTCGGCACGGCACTGGCCATCGCCATTTCCTACGTCAACAATCACTCGATCCTGTGGGCTATCATCCATGGCTTCTTCAGTTGGTTCTACGTGATCTATTACGCCATCGTTTATTAGGCGGCTCCTTCTCGGCCCCTTGGATTTGGGGCTATGCTCGCGCCATGAGCTGGAAGATCACACCCAATGTGGGCAAGCGCCTGGATTAGCCGGTCGCCGACCGGGCATGAGGAAAGGCGAAGTTGGCGTTGCCCAAAAAGCCGCGCAATCTGGCGCTAGGTCCAGCCAGAGCTTATGAGAAGGCATGGATTTGGGCTGGAAGCAGCTAAAAACGCATGCGCCGCAGGGTATGGCCCTGATGGGCGTAATCTTGGCGGCATGCCTTGCAGGCCTGCTGTCAGGCTGCGCCAGTGGTTCCGGCCCCGAGGACGCCTATAAGCAGCTCACCAGGGTCGACCACAGCAAGCCCTATATCGGCATGAGCAAGACCGAGGTGTTGAAATGCGCCGGCCAGCCGCGCGCGCGGCTGCCCGCTTCCGGCGGTGCCGAGACGCTCGTCTATCACTATAGCGGCGCCGGGCCGGTCCCTTCGGGTGGCGGCGATAAGAAATCTTCGAACCCGTTTAGCAAGAAAAAGAAGAAGGGCGACACGGAGTGCACGGCGAGCCTGGTGTTCGAGAACGAACGGCTCATTCGCGTCAGCTATGCGCATAAGAAGGGGCGTAGCCCTTATGAGTGGCAGGGCGAGAAAGACCCGCAGAAGGCTGAGGAGATGCGGCGCGCACCCTTGCCAACTTGCACTTTCTCGCTACCGCGCTGCCTCCGCTAACGCCGCCGCTTTAAGCGGGTTTGCGCGGTGAAGGCCACATGGATGTGGTTGGCTTCCCACTGGCCCTTCGCTAATCCAGAAGAACGGCTGTCGCTGGCCGGCATGGCGATGTGATCGAGCATTTAGGCGCGCTCCACCATTTTGCGCTTCAGCGAGGCGATGGCCTCCGCCGGGTTCAGCCCCTTGGGGCAGGCCTTGGTGCAATTGAGAATGGTGTGGCAGCGATAGAGCCGAAACGGATCTTCGAGATCGTCGAGGCGTTCGCCAGTGCGCTCGTCGCGGCTGTCCTCAATCCAGCGGTCGGCCTGGAGCAGCACGGCCGGGCCGAGATAGCGGTCGCCATTCCACCAATAAGACGGGCAGGCGGTGGAGCAGCAGGCGCACATAATACATTCGTACAGCCCGTTCAGCTTCTCGCGGTCTTCGCGAGACTGGCGCCATTCCTTCTGCGGCGTCGGACTGTCGGTCTTGAGCCAGGGTTCGACGGCGCGATGCTGCGCGTAGAACTGCGTCATGTCGGGGACGAGGTCTTTGATCACCGGCATATGCGGCAACGGATAGATGGCGATAGCACCCTTCGCGTCCTCGGCATGCATGGTGCAGGCCAGCGTATTCGTGCCATCGACGTTCATCGAGCATGAGCCGCACACGCCTTCGCGGCAGGAGCGGCGGAAGGTCAGCGTCGGGTCTATGTTGTTCTTGATCCATATGAGGGCGTCGAGAACCATCGGCCCGCAATCGCTCATGTCGACCCAATAGGTATCGACCCGCGGGTTCTCGCCGGTGTCCGGGTCGTAACGGTACAGGCGGTACTCGCGCCAGCGGCCCGGCTCGGCGTTCTTCGCGGGCGGGTTCCACGATTTGCCCTTCGTGACCTTAGAATTCTTAGGAAGTGTGAATTCAACCATCTGTCTCTTATATCCGCTTTGTCGTGGCCTGAGCGCTGCGGCGCTCCGTCACTGTGCTTTGCCGCATTGTGCGCCGGGGCGCTGCTCAGTACACGCGCTCCTTGGGCTCGATATAGGCGATGTCGTTCGACAGCGTGAATTTGTGCACCGGGCGGAAGTCGAGCCGCACCATATGCGTGCCGTAATCGGCGTAGGACAAAGTGTGCTTCATCCAATCGTCATCGTCGCGCTTGGGGAAATCCTCGCGGGCATGGGCTCCTCGGCTTTCCTCGCGCGCATGCGCGCCTTGCACTGTCACGGCGGACTGCGAAATCAGATTGTCAAATTCTAGCGTCTCGATGAGATCGGTGTTCCAGATCAGCGAGTGGTCGGTGACTTTGATATCTGCAGCGGCGTCCCAAACTTCTTTTATGCCATCGATGCCCTGCTGCAGCACTTCCTTGGTGCGGAACACGGCGCAGTCGCGCTGCATGGTCTTCTGCATGTCCAAGCGAAGCTCGGCGGTTGGCGTTGAGCCATCGGCGTAGCGGAAGCGGTCGAGCCTGGCGATGGCCTCGTCGCCAGCGCCTTTCGGCAGTTCGGGGATGGCGTTGTCCTTGCCAACGATATCGGCGCAGCGCTTCGCCGCGGCCCGGCCAAACACCACGAGATCGATGAGCGAATTGGAGCCGAGCCGGTTGGCGCCATGCACTGACACGCATGCGGCTTCGCCGAGCGCCATGAGGCCGGGCACGATGGCATCGGGATCGCCGTCACGCGGCGCGATCACCTCGCCATGCATATTGGTGGGGATACCGCCCATATTGTAGTGGCAGGTGGGAATGACCGGCACTGGCTTTTCGCGCAGGTCGACGCCGCCAAAGATACGGGCGATATCGGTAATGCCCGGCAGCCGCTCGGCCAGCATTTCTGGGTCGAGATGGTCGAGATGTAAATGCATGTAGTCCTTATCGGGACCGTGGCCGCGGCCTTCGCGAATCTCGATGGTGATGGCGCGGGAGACCACGTCGCGCGAAGCGAGATCCTTGGCGGAGGGCGCATAGCGCTCCATGAACTTCTCGCCTTCGGAATTCCGCAAAAAGCCGCCTTCGCCGCGCGCACCTTCTGTGATGAGAACGCCAGCACCATAGACGCCGGTCGGATGGAACTGCACGAATTCCATGTCCTGGAGCGGCAGGCCAGCGCGCAGCACCATGGCGTTGCCGTCGCCGGTGCAGATATGCGCGGACGTGCAGGAGAAATAAGCGCGGCCATAACCGCCGGTGGCGAGGATCGATTGGTGGCCACGGAAGCGATGGATCGACCCGTCGGACATGTTGAGTGCGATCACGCCACGGCACCGTCCCTCGTCATCCATGATGAGGTCTATGACGAAATACTCGATGAAGAACTCAGCCGACTGCCGCAACGCCTGGCCATACATGGTGTGCAGCATGGCGTGGCCGGTGCGGTCGGCGGCGGCGCAGGTGCGCTTTGCCTGGCCCTTGCCAAACTCGGTGGTCATGCCGCCAAAGGCGCGCTGAAGGATGGTGCCGTCATCGTTACGCGAGAAAGGCACGCCCCAATGCTCGAGTTCGTAAACGGCTTCCGGCGCGTTGCGGCAGAGATATTCGATGCAGTCTTGGTCGCCGAGCCAATCGGAGCCCTTCACCGTGTCGTACATATGCCAGCGCCAGTCGTCGGGGCCCATATTGCCGAGCGCCGCGGCGATGCCGCCTTGCGCCGCCACGGTGTGGGAGCGCGTGGGAAACACTTTGGTAATGCAGGCAGTGCGCAGACCCGCCTCGCTGGCGCCGACCACGGCGCGCAAGCCTGAGCCGCCGGCACCGACGACGATGACGTCGAAGGCGTGGTCGGTGACTGGGTAGGCGCGGCCATTCACCTGAACGGTGTTATGCGCCGGGGTGTCTTGTGGTGTGGCGTCTTCAGACATGAACCATCAGCTTCCGAGAACGATTTTCAAAATAGAGAGCGTGCTGGCGATGGCGACAGCACCCGCGAAGAATGTGGTGGCGATAATGGCGACGATCTTGCAGCCCTCGCTATGGACATAGTCGTCGATGATCTCTTTCAGCCCGATCCGCATATGGATCGCGGAGGAGATGATGAGCGCCAGCATGAGGACCGCGACGATTGGCTGCGCCAGATAGGCTTTCACCTCGGCGTAGCTCGCGCCGATATGGCAGACGATCGAGAGAATGAGAAAAATCACCAGCGGGATATTGGCGATGGCCGTTACCCGCTGACGCCAAAACGTCTCCGTGCCGCCATGGGCAGCGCCAAGTCCGCGTACGCGCTTGAGTGGGGTTGCCATGTTAGCTCACCCCCATGATGCCGTAGCCCACGACCCAGACCAGGATCGTGAGAACGATTGAACCGGTGATGGTCGCCCAAGCGAGCACTTCGATGCTCGTCCGGCTGAAGCCCGCGCCGGTGTCCCAGATCAGATGGCGGATACCGCCAAGCATGTGGTGGATCAGGGCCCAGGTGAACAGGAGCAGCAGTGCCCGCCCGATCAGGCTTCCGAAGAAAGCCGCCACGCAGGCATAGGCCTCGGGACCCATGCTGATGGCCACGAGCCACCAGGTCAAAAGCGCGAAGCCAACAGCCAAAGATGCGCCACTGATGCGATGTGCGATCGACATCATCATGGTCAGCATCGGCCGATAGATTTGGAGATGCGGCGAGAGCGGCCGCCCTGCCTCTAGTTCATTCGACATTGGTTATTATTGCAGTTGTTGCCCAGATAACCCTCTCATAACCCAGTCGCTGGGCAGGGGCAAACAGACGGCCTGCTTCCATTGGTCCGACCACTTTGGGCCGTCCAGCCGTGTTCTGGTGCGTGGTGGGTGCTTTACGCGGGCACCGCGATCTCGTCGCAGGCGCAATAGTCATCCATGAATTTGGACAAAATCCAGGTCTGACCGCCGTCGATCGACTCCCAGACATGCGACCCGACGATATACGCGATTCCGCCCATTTCGCCGTCGTAGGGACCTTCCCAGTCCATTGGCAACTCCCCCAAAGCTGCGAATCCGAAGCCCTGAGGATGGGGATGAAATGATTGCCAGAAGGTTAATTTCTGGTCGGGAGGCGAGATGCGGGCAATGGGCCTATTTGGAGATGACGCCACAGGCGATGCGGGGGCCGGCGTCGCCAGCGGGGTTAGAGACATAGTCGTCAGCCCCCTGATGGACGACGATGGCCGTGCCTTCTCCGCCGAGTAAACCCATGCCGAGATTCACCGACTGGTTCAGCACCTCGACCCTAAGCTTGCCGCTGGCAGGCACGTGGATATTCGGCATATCGCCGGCATGGGGACCCGCCTCGTTCAGGAGGCCGTGCTCATCCTCTTCAGGATTGAAATGGCCGCCGGCGGTCTTGAAATAGGGCGCTACACATTTACCGATGCCATGGATGTGGAAGCCATGGTCGCCTGGGGGCATGTCGGTCAGGTCGACGGCGAGCAAGACGCCGGAGGGCACGGCGATGAGCGTGACCTTGCCCACGTCCTTGCCGTCGGCGTCTTTCAGCAAAGCCGTTGCCTTGTCGACGGCGAAAGCCGGGGAGGCGAGGGCCGCTAGGGCCAACGCCGCGACCGCTATTATTGTCTTGTGTCCCATGACCGGCACTCCTGTCGTCGTGAAATTCGATGCTTATGATCGTTGCCACAGACTGCCACACGCGCTCGTGCGCGAATAGACAGCCTGTCTTGTGATTTGCGAAGATGGTGGCCGCAGTCCGAAGCCAATGTGGAAGGCTAACGAGATATGTCGCGATCAGCTCTGGGCAATTTCACGCTGCTAGGCGCCGCCGCTTCGATCTTGGCGGCAGTCGCGCTGCTCGTCATTCTGGTCTACGGCAAGAGCTTTCTCGTCCCGCTTGTCATCGCGCTTATGCTGGCTGGAGTGATATCTGCAGCGATCGTTCGATTGGAGGCTATCGGCTTCCCGGCGTGGCTGGCGACATTGTGTGCCATCGGCGCGGGCTTTGCGGTCCCGCTGCTGATCGTCGCTATTTTCTACGGGCAGATGGATGCGGTGGCGGACGCGTGGCCCAGATATACGGCGCGTCTCGGACAGCTTGTCGCCAGCGTCACCGCGATGTCCGTTCCCGACCTAACGG
>JAGPVD010000109.1 GCA_018067145.1 Methyloceanibacter sp. | reverse complement strand
CTAAGTATCCTCGCCAGGAGGCTCAAGCCAATTTACTCTGACAATGCCTCGCCGGAGGCTAAGTATCCTCGCCAAGACGCTCAAGCCAATTTACTCTGACAATGCCGCCGCAGCAGCTCATCACTCCAACACATTGAGCATTTCATCGATCCGCGTGAATTTCTCACGCGGCTTTCCCTTGTCCTTGCCCCGTTCGATTTCGGCGGCGTCGATCTTGAGCCACTCGGCGAAACTCACCCATCTTACGCGACGCGCTTCGAGAAGCGGAAGAAGCGCGTCCGCGCCGGACTTCGCCTCCTGCTCCGATGCGTCGGCGAGCAGATTTTCGACTGTCTCGATACTGTCGGCGCGGTTGGTGCCGATGATGCCGGTGGGCCCGCGTTTCAGCCAACCCGTCACGTAGAGCCCGCGCAGCGGCTTTTCACCATCGACGATCCGGCCCGCCACGTTCGGCACCACACCACGCAGGCCATCGAACGGAACGCCGTCGAGCGGCACGCCCCGATAGCCGATACTCCGCAACACAAGCCCGCAAGAGATCGTCTCGGTTTGGTCTGTAGCGGACGCCTTTTGCGAAAACGGCGGACCTTCGAGGCGGTTGCGCACGAAGGAAATCGCCTCGACGCGATCCCGGCCCACAAGGGCGGCCGGGCTAAGGCAAAAGCGGAACCGGATCCTGCGTTGCCCCCGGGTTTCAACCTGTTTGGCGAACGCGCCGAACATCTCCAAATTCTTGACCGCGTTGAAATTGGCCCTGTCTTCAAGCTCAAGGCGGCTTTCTTCGTTGAGGACACATTCTTCGGGCTTCGCATGCGCCGTGACATCCGCGATACCCCCGAGTTCCCGAAGCTCTTTTGCCGTGAACTTGGCGTGCGCAGGACCCCGCCGGCCAACAACATGGATCTCCTGGATCTTGCTCTCCGCCAGAACCTCGAGGGCGTGTTCCGCTATATCGCTGTCCCGAAGCTCATCGAACGGCTTGGCTAGAATTCGGCAAACATCGGCGGCGACGTTGCCCTGGCCGATGACCACTGCGGCCTCATGGCTTAAATCAAAAGTTCGCTCGCGAAAATCGGGATGGCCGTTGTACCAGCCGACAAACTCGGTCGCGCTGTGATTTCCGGGCAAACCGCCGCCGGGGATCGTCAAGGTGCGATCCTCGTGCGCGCCGCAGGCCAGAAGCACCGCATGGTGCGTTTGCTGCAACTCTCCGACCGAAATGTCCCGGCCTGCCGTGACATTGCCGAGGAAGTTGAAATTCTCATCTCGGGCAATGCCGGCATAGACAGCGATGGCCTGTTTGAGCTTGGGATGATCCGGCGCAACGCCGCTCCGCACCAACCCGTACGGGGTCGGCAACCGCTCGATCATATCGATCGAGACGTTCCGCCCGGACCGAAGGAGCGCCTCGGCCGCGTAGAACCCGCTCGGCCCGCTCCCCACGATGGCGATGTGCAGCTTTTGCCGCGATGCGTCCTTGCCAGACATGCCCGAATCCTTTTCGGGCTCCCTCAAAAGCCAAGTTCGGCTTGGCGCGCCTCAGCGGTCGGGAGCGGATCTTGCTTCGCGCCAATAATTGGCAATGTGCTCGCGCGCTCCTTATTGACCGCGACCCACGGCTCCTTGTCGTCGGGCATATCGACGACGTCGTAGATGGCTTGAACCGGACACACGGGAATACAGGCACCGCAATCGACACAAACGTCGGGGTTGATGTAAAGCTGTTCGTCATCGGCGTGAAAACACTGCACCGGGCAATGATCCACACATTCGGTAAAGCGACAACGCTGGCAGTTGTCCGTCACGATATGCGGCATTGCCCTGCTCCCTCAGTGAAAACCAACTCTGGACAACGGTAAAAAGCCCTGCCGCTTCTGCATAGGTCCACGCGATTAGATTTCAGTGGTTCCAATTCGCGCCTATCGGTTCGGCCGCGAACAACTCGTGACAACGAAAATCTCTTGCGCGGCACCAAACGAATTGTCACGCTTGGCTCTACCGCCGCACACGCAGAAATGGCAACAAGAGAACGCCGTTGCAGACGGCGTGCATCGAAAGCCAAACAAGGACACGATACATGAGCAATGCTGAAACCGGTAATGTTGCAGCCGAAGTGGCCGATTACGACGCGATCACAAAGACCGTCCAGCACTATATTGACGGGGCCAGATCCGGCGAAGGCGACCGCATGAAGCCCGCCTTCCACGAAGACGCCACCATCTTCGGCTATGTGGGGAACGATCTCTTCGCAGGCCCCATCCAGAATCTTTACGACTGGAACGATAGCAATGGCGCGGCGACGGAGATCCAAGCACGGATCGTAGCTATCGATCTTGTCGGCACGGCGGCCACTGTCCGTCTCGAACTCGATAACTGGACGGGCCACCGCTTCACGGATTTCTTCACGCTCCTCAAGCTAGACGGCAACTGGCGGATCATGAACAAGGTGTTTCACCTCCATCCGAGCCGATAGCGAAAAAAGCGCATGGTGCCAACCGCCGTGGTAGGGTGCTCGTGGATCTTGAGGGCAGCTGTCAGGGAGGACTTGAATGAACCAAGAACCAAAGCGGGAAATCTTTTTCGGCGGCTGCCCGCACGATTGCCCCGACACCTGCGCGATGCTGTTTGAGGTCGAGGACGGCGTCCTGAAGGGTGTCAAAGGGAATCCGGAGCACCCCATGACGCGCGGGGGCCTGTGCGTGAAACTCAAAGACTACGAGAAGCGCCATTACCATCCCGACCGCCTGTTGTATCCGATGCGCCGCACCGGCCCGAAAGGCTCGAAACAGTTCGAGCGCATCACCTGGGACGAGGCGCTCGATGAAATCACGACACGCTGGAAGGCGATCATCGATGAGTACGGCCCTCAAGCGATCGTCCCCTATAGCTATTTGGGTCATCAGGGCTTGGTTCACGGCCTGAACGGGGGCGACGCCTTTTTCAATCGCATGGGTGCAACGGTCTGCGAGCGCACATTCTGCGGCGAAGGCTCGTGCACGGCCTGGCTGCTCACGGTCGGAGCGACCGCCGGCGTCGATCCGGAAAGCTACATTCATTCGAAGTACATCGTCATTTGGGCCTGCAACAGCGTCAGCACCAATCTGCACCATTGGGCCATCGTCAAAGAGGCGCAAAGGGCCGGCGCCAAAGTCGTTGTTATCGATGCCTACGCCTCGAGAACCGCCAAGGAGGCCGATTGGCATATCTGCCCGAAACCGGGCACCGATGCCGCTCTGGCCATGGCGGTGATCAATTCCATCATTGCCCAGGGCCTCGTCGATGAGGACTACGTGGCGAACTACACTGTCGGCTTCGAAGCTCTGAAAGAGCGCGCCGAGACCAGAACCCCGGAATGGGCCGAGGAGATCACCGGCATCCCGGCGGACGATATCCGAAAGTTCGCGCGTGAACTTGCGACCGCGCAGCCCGCCGCGATCCGCATGGGCGTTGCGCTGGAGCGTCACTATGGCGGCGGCCAGACGATCCGGGCCGTCACCAGCATCCCTGCGCTCACCGGTGCATGGCGCCATGTCGGCGGCGGCGTGACACAGTTTCCCGTTTGGGAGCACCCTTACAAGTTCGATGTGATTTGCCGCCCCGATCTCATCCCCGAGGGCACGCGCGTCATCAACAATCTGCAGATCGGACGGGCTCTTGTCGGCGAGATGCCGCTCGATCCGCCTATCAAATCCATGATGTGCTGGAACTCAAATCCGGTCACGCAAGCGCCCGAGACCGACAAAATCGTTCAAGGCCTCATGCGCGATGACCTATTCATGGTTTCAGCCGAGCATTTCATTTCGGACACGGCGTCCTATGCCGACATCGTCCTCCCGGCGTCCATGGGCGCGGAGATGGAAGACATGATCCTCTCCTGGGGGCATCTCTATCTGACCTACAATGCGAAATGCGCCGACTCTCCGGGCGAAGCTATCCCGAACAACGAGATATTCCGGCGTCTCGCCGCGCGCATGGGCTATGAGGAAGAAAACTTCAAATGGTCCGACTCTGAGTGTCTTGAGAACTATGTGGATTGGGATGCACCAGCCTGCGATGGCATCGATCTCGAATACATGCGCAATCACGGCTACGCCCGCCTCAACGTGGGCACGAAGGACGATCGTGTGCCGCATAAGGAAGGCAATTTCCCAACCGAGTCAGGC
This sequence comes from Methyloceanibacter sp., assembly GCA_018067145.1. Lineage (GTDB taxonomy): Bacteria > Pseudomonadota > Alphaproteobacteria > Rhizobiales > Methyloligellaceae > Methyloceanibacter. Next base: position 1,296 of record JAGPVD010000109.1, on the reverse strand, counting down.
AAGTGCCATTTCCAAATCGAGGGGGCTACCAACTTTGTCGCCGGCCCCTTCCGGCAGATGTATGACGGGTTCCAGCCGGGCGAGAAACTGGACTCCCTCCCCGATTACATGCCCGCGCGAGAATCGCCGGCGACAAATCCGGAGCTCGCCAAGAAATTCCCCTTGAACATCGTCTCGCCGAAGAGCCACGGATTCCTCAACTCTTGCTACGCCAATATGGAGAGTAAGATTAAGGGCCAGGGCGAACAGTTCGTGCTGATCAGTGCTACCGACGCGGAGCAACGTGGCATCGTTGAGGGTGACAAAGTTCAGGTTGCCAACGGTCGTGGAGCCTTCAAAGGGGTGGCCCGCATTACCGACGACGTGAACCCAGGGATCGTCGTGGCGACGCTCGGCTATTGGCGTCAACTCAATCAGGGTACGGTGAACTCGATCAGTTCAGCCGAGTTCACCGATATGGGACACGCGCCTTCGTTCTCAGATAATCTCGTCGAAGTGACGCGCAGCAACTAAGGCCGATCCTGTCCCGTCCGAAAATTTCTAGGACAGGTAGGCGTGGTCCTGCAAAGTCACAATTGCCTGGCGGGGGCATTGTCAGAGTAAATTGGCTTGAGCTGGGCAGGGGCGTTCCTTAGCGTCCGGCGATGCGTAATCCCTTCCGTTGTTTCAACAGCTCGCCTGAGGTGATCCGCCTCACGGTGATGATGTACGTCCGCTATCCGCTGTCGCTGCGACAGGTCGAGGATATTCTGTTCGAGCGGGGCATCGACATCTGCCACGAGACAATACGGTTCTGGTGGAATCGCTTTGGTCCGATGTTTGCGGCGGAAATCAGAAAACGTCGTATTCAGACTCGATCATATTCGCAATGGCGTTGGCACTTGGACGAGGTGTTTGTCAGGATCAATGGAGAGACGCATTATCTCTGGCGTGCGGTCGATCACGAAGGCGAAGTGCTTGAGGTCTTTGTGACGAAGAGCCGGGATCGTAGGGCTGCGTTGAAATTCCTGAAGCGTGCGATGAAGCGTTACGGCCGACCGCGATCAATTGTAACCGACCGGCTTCGCTCGTACCGATCAGCGATGAAAGTAATCGGCAATGCTGCCGATCAGGAGTGCGGTCTGTGGCTCAACAATCGGGCTGAGAATTCACCAGCCGTTTCGACGACGAGAACGAGCAATGGCGAAGTTCAGGGGCATGAAAACTCTCCAAAAGTTCGCCGCCGCCCATGCCTCGATCCACAACCACTTCAACCACGACCGTCACCTCAACCGCCGCGATATCTTCAGACAGAAC
>JAGPVD010000101.1 GCA_018067145.1 Methyloceanibacter sp. | reverse complement strand
GCTCCAATCATGTGACGCCCTTCTGGTCCTGGAAGCACTTTGCTTACTTTTTTGCGCAGGACTGCTTTTTTATCTGGTGTAGGGGCCCTCTGGGATTTTGCGCCGGAACCGTGCTCTCCAATCCTATTCTGCGGGGGATGGGATGCCGGATCGGCGAACGGACAATCGTAACTCAACCGATGCAGTGCTCGGATTGGAATGCGGTAAGCTTCGGCAACGATTGTGTAGCCGACGGCTTCCTTCAGTTTCACACCTTCGAGAACATGATGCTGAAGGTGAAGCGAACCCACATTCATGACGGCTGCACCGTAGCCTTCGGCGCCACCGTGATGGGCGGCACGACCATAGGGCAGAACACGACGCTGTCTCCATTGTCCTTGGTCCTCAAGGAGATGACGCTGCTCCCAGCCACCTATGAAGGAAGTCCCGCGGATCCCGTGAACGGGTCGCTTATTTTTCCTGCGATTTCACCGGAGGAAAAAGCTTCGGACAGCCCGACCTGCTCGGGGAGGCATCGGTCGTCGAGGCGCATCAATTGACAAAGCGGGAGGTTTCGAGTGGCGCGAAACGATAGCGGCTGGGTTAAGGAGTTGTTCGCCTCCAGCGCGCGGGAGGTGACGCCTGCGGCTGAGTTTGAAGCGGTTGTCGCGCTATATGTGCCATTTGTGCACGACCCCGACACAGCACGGCATTGCGCGTCGGTGCTCTCGGACATTGAAAGGCAAAGGGCGGAACGCTTCTCAGCGGAACGTGGCAAGCACCATTTTCAACAGCGCCGCGCCTTTCGTCGCTACTGCGGTGCTGCGGCGCTCGGATCTTCTCGGAATCTGTCGGAGATTTCTTTCAAGGAAACGGATAAGGGGCGCCCTTATCTTGCAGAGTTTCCGCATATCTGGTTCAGCTTCTCCTCCTGCCGATCCGGCTTTCTTGGCGCCTGGTCGTGGACGCACGCAATCGGCGTCGACTTTGAGGATCGGACACGAAACTTGGAGACGGTGGAGCTTGCGCGAGAGCTCTTTTCTGAAGCTGAGGCGGAGGCTGTTAGAGCAGCGGAGGGTCAGACGCGCACACTGACGTTCCTCAAGCTCTGGAGCCTCAAGGAAGCGGCGCTGAAATCCATTGGAGAAGGACTACCCCGTGGCCTCGACGCGTTTTGGTTCGCTCTGGCGCCAAGAGTGCGCATTGTTTACGCGCCAGATGACTGCGGGGGACCGGAGCGATTTCGGGCCCACACGATAGAGGGAACGGACACTTGCGCCGCGCTAGTCCTGCGGATGGAGGCCTGACTCTTCTCGAATTTTTTGTCAGACGGAAGCCGCGGCGGCCTGCGACACCTGGCCCTTCAGCAGTAAATCTACGACATCATTTGCGATCCTCAGGCCCACCATCTGCTGCGCCTCTTCGGTCGAAGCGCCGAGGTGCGGCGTCAGAACTACTGTATCGAGCGTCAGCAGAGGAGAATTCGCCGGCGGTTCGCTGGCATAGACATCGAGTGCCGCACCTGCCAAACGACCGCTTTGCAAGGCTTCGAGAAGCGCCGTCTCGTCGATCAGTTCGCCGCGCGCACAATTTATCAATCGAGCGCCGGGCTTCATTTGCGCTAGCTTCACGGCGTCTATGAGATGGCGAGTCCGCTCGGTCAACGGGCAATGGAGGCTCACATAGTCCGCTCTCGAAAGCAATTCTTCCAGCGTAACCGCTTCGATACCAGCCTCTTCGTTTTCAAAGTTTAGAAACGGATCATGGACCAGTACTTCCATTTTCAGCGCCAGGCAGAGCCTTGCGAACTTGCGGCCGACCGCTCCGAAGCCGATCACGCCGACGCTCTTGCTCATGACCTGAGTCCCCATGAATCGCGCAGGCTGCCATTCGCCTGCGCGCATAGAGGCATGGGCTTGGGGAAGATTCCGGCTCAGCGAAAGAAGCTGCGCAAGCGCGAATTCGGCGGTCGAATTCGAGCTGACATCGGGCGCATTCAAGACCGCGATCCCGCGCTGAGTGGCAGTAGCGACGTCGATGTTATCGAGCCCGTTGCCCGCCCGGCCTATGACCTTGAGCTGCCGAGCCGCCTCAATGACGCTGGTGGTGACCGAGGTCTTCGAGCGGACGATAATTGCCTCGTAGTCGGGGATAAGATCGATGAGCTGTGCTTCGCTCAGACCCTTCGCGACCGCCACCTCAATCTGTGAGTTTGAGCGCAGCAGGCTCAAGGCGTGCTGATGAATGGGGTCAGCAATAAGGATTCGATGAACCGACATTGGGGCAACTCCGGAAGATACTACGATAGAGGGGAAAGGTCCTGGAGACAGATGTAGCTGTGGCGAGCGCTAGGAACTGCGGCTAACCAGCCGCCTGTGACGTCAGGACCTCCAGCGCGCGGCTTACCAAGCGATCGACGCCCTCCTCAATATCGGTCCGATTATTATGCAGCTCGATGTCGGTTGGTACGCCTCTGCCTTCGTAGCACACCATATTAGCCGAAAGGTACACTTGATATGACAAGCAGTAGTCCCAGCCATTGGGAAGTGTTTTCTCAAGCGTGTAAGAGAATATGCCATTGGTGTGGTCACCTATGATCGTGACATAGGGCAGCTCTCTTATCGCCAACGCAAAAGCTTCTCCGCCGCTGAAAACGGCGTCGGTCGTCAAGAGCACAATTGGCCCGGTGAATTGCGCATCACCTTGCGGTTCGAGATACCGGGTCTTCAGGGGTTTAAAGTCATCGTCGCTCGGGCCAACCTTGGTCTTTCTATGAAAGGCCACACGCGTACGGTCGCAAAACCGATTGATGATAGCGATCGCGTTGCTGTCGTCCCCGCCGGGACAATCCCGGATGTCGATGACGAAACCCTTCAACTCGGTGAAGTCACGGCTGATCTTGTCCAGAGCAGCTGTCAGCTTTCGCTTTTTAACGCCTTCCAGCTCGAGAATTCGGAGGTAGCCGAACTCCGGAGATCTGCAATAGCGAAGCAGCCAAGCCTGGGTCTCTTTAGGCTTTCCGAATCCATTGGCGAGGAGAGTCTTCTCGGCCGTCTTGAAGAGCTGCTTGATCCCTGACTTGGTGAACTCGCGCTCGAACCGAGTCTGCTTCTCTGGGGTGAAACGGCGTCTCTTCCGATCCCCAGGCAATTTCGCTTTCAGCTCCACGTGCCCGTCATTCAACGGGTCGAGCATCTCACAGCAGATATTGAACAGCTCTTGGGCGCTCGTATCTCTGGTCACTCTCGGTCTGTAAGTCCAGTATTGTCTGGTCCAATTGACCCTTCTTAGCTCAAAAAAGGGATATCGGTCATAAAAGGTCTGCCACAGCTCTTCGAAATTCTTTTCAGGGTCACGATCGGTCATGCAGCGTGATCCGGGCCTTATCCATTCCGCTCCGTTGGTAATGCCTCAGCCATGTGGATACCTTTATGCGTAATCCAGACAAGCTAGGGGGGGTGTCCGCAGGCCCCTGGCATTTCATGTGCCAAGCATAGCCCAATGACACGCTCTCAGGCAGTAACGATCTCAATCGATCACTCGCGTCAGGTATCCGGTCTGCTGCAAGCGCCACGTTTCCTCATACGTTGGGAGCGTTTGCGATTCTTGACCCTGCGCTCGGCATTGGTGCTTGGGCGCTCCACAAACGCAAGACATGACTGGCCGGGGTCATTTCGGCTTCCACTCCTGCGCCAGCCTTTGCGCCTCGCCTATCTGTTCGGGCGTCATGTTGGAGGCGGCGACGTTGCGCATTTTGATCGCTTCGTCTCGCTCCGAAGCTGGAGCCCGTGAGGCTGCGAGATTGAACCACATATGCGCCTGCACGTAGTCCTGCGGAACGCCTTCGCCTCTGTGGTAACTGACGCCGAGATTGTGCTGGGCTTCGGCATCGCCCTGCTCGGCGGCGAGGCGATACCACTTCACTGCCTCGGCATCGTCCTGCGGCACGCCTTGGCCCCTGCCGTACATGTTACCGAGTTTGAGCTGGCCATCGGCATGGCCCTGGTCTGCCAGCGGTCGCCATAGCCGCAGAGCCTCTGCATAGTCGCCGCGCTTGAGAGCGGCCCCACCGTCCTCAAACGGTCCCGCAGCCACTCCGCTCGTCAACATCAAGGTGAGAACAATACCGGCAAGGCTGCGCTTGACGAACGAGAACGCAGGTGATGCTAAAAGCCCGAGCGGCTGAAAGCCAAGGCTTACTCGCTGCGATGTGCTCATTGGATTGCCCCCACGCCAAGAGCCTATCACCCTCTCGTCATACGCCAAGGTTGGCTGTTGGCGACGCTGAGTATGTCCGCTGAGGAGCCGATCACTGTCTTGGGATGGCTGGAATACTGCAACAACAATGGCAAGCCCGCGAGCCGCTGGGTTAAGAAGGTCTGGTAAGATGAGCTTCACCTACGCACTCCCAGACATTCACGGGCGCT
>JAGPVD010000100.1 GCA_018067145.1 Methyloceanibacter sp. | reverse complement strand
ACCGCGCGGTCGGCAGCACATAGATTACCAAGGGCCGCTTGCCATCTCGCCGATGGATCATAATTGGCTTATCTTCGTCCGCACTCGTCGCAGACGTGGAGGTCGTTTGCGCAATCGCGGCATCGAGTGCGGAGCGCTCCGGTGCGGTGTGAGCCAATAGGTGGTCATGCACCAGGGCGAGGCCATCGCCGAGCAGCCTCTCTCCCGCAGGATTGACAAAAATCACTCGGCCAGATGAATCGAGCGTAAACACTCCGATCCCGACGCGGGTCAAAGCCTCACCTAGCCCAAGCTTCAACAACTCTGCATCGAACAACCGAATGCTGATCCTCAGCGATCTTTCCACGTGGCGGCCTATACGGGCCACAATGGCGAGCTCGTCATCTGAGAAGGGCGGGCGTTTTCTCGCGCAGCGATGGACGCTAAGGACGACCCCCACATGCGGATCTGGCGACACGGCGATAGCTCCGAACCATCCTAAGTCGTGCTGCCTCTGGAATTGTGTGTACGACGGGCAGGTGCGGATCTCCTCTTTCGAGAACAGATCTCTGTCGGTAAAGGGATCACCGCTGAAGAAATAGCCTCTCTCGGCGGCACGCAGGGCGCGCAAGTCATGAACATTCCATCCTTCTCGCTCCCAATCTGTCTGAGCCTCGAGAACGCCAGGCGAAGCAATCGACCCGAAGGAGCCATCGTCTCGGTGCCAGAGCAAGATCGACCCTACGTCACCCAAGCAGTGCGAGATCGCCCCTAGCGCGTGCGGCCAGTCCGGTGGATTAAGCGCGGCGGCATAAATCGCCTCAATTGCAGAGGCGAAAGGGTCATCGGGGGCGTGCTTTGGTGGGCCGTTTGTCGCTATGAGGGGCCGGTCTGCACGGACGGAAACGCCGGTCTTTTTTCTTGTTTCGCCGACTTTATGCGTCTGTCGCATGGCCGTGGTGCCTATGGCGGTCCCGAACGATAAGCATTCGCTAGGGTACTCACCGAACAAGCTAAATTATAGCACCACATGTCACGGCGCTTGTCTCACATTATATACCCCGTTTGGGGGTGGTTCGCCGACTATAGGCGCCCCTATCCTCTGGACGGTGGGGATGGCGCAGATGTCTTACAAGCCTGGAGAGGCCATAGCATGAGGCGCATTTCAGAAGTGTCCTTGCACTCCCGATTTTTACTCACCCGGGCAGAGGCCCAAATTGCTTTGGGTATAGCGGACGGCGAGACATTGGCAGCTATTGCCCAATCCCGCAGCGTCAGCATCTCTACCGCGCGTGGCCAATTGAAATCCGTCTTCGCCAAGACAGGAACGCATCGGCAAGCAGAACTCATGGCGCTGCTCATTGCACCGCGCAAGCGGGTACGGCCAAGCGAATGACCTTGGACAAACGAGTGGACGCAGACTCTTTCAATCTTGTCCAGCGCATACCCCAAATGGGGGGTGCGTGACCGCTCGCGATAGGGACAAGCTTTCTCGTGCAGCTCGCGATCTGGCCTAAGCCGAACGCCAGCCTGCGCTAAGGAGGAAGAAAGTTATGAGAAGAGCATTCATGATCTTGAGCTTGCTGCTGCCATTCGCTGTGTTTGTTGGTAGCCCGGCGCTCGCGGAGACCAAAGTCGACGCGTCCATATTTTCTTATGATGGAACAGACTTTGTTCGGACCAAAACAACTCTAATGGAAGACGGAAAGTCGGCTGCCAACACGAAGCTTGACCATGATAGCGCCGCCTACAAGGCCTTAGTCAAAAAGCATTCATATACTGGAGCAGCTACTGTTTTCGGTCACGGCTACGAAGCGAGCTACGCACCGCTTGTTAGCGAAGATGGTGCACTGACCGGCGCCTTGTTCGTCGGTGTTCCGAAATAGCCGATACAGCAAATCTAGGCCCCGCCGCTCTTCTCTTCTCCCAGTGGCGGGGCTCCTTTTTTGCGGGCTTCGTCAATGTCTGCTTTCCGCCAGGGGGCTGACACGCAATCCGACCGCTTCATGTCCGCTAATGGCACTTAGCGGACTAAGAACTACAGATTCCTAATCTGGGGGTCGCAGGTTCGAATCCTGCCGGGGTCACCACTTACGTATTTGATTGCGTTGAGATTATGCCGTGTGCTGCCAGCGCCTGCTTCCAAAGAAGCGTATGGTGGAAGCAATGTGGAAGCCCTTGTACGCCATCACGCTGTCAGAGGCGCGAACTCTCGCGATGGGTCGCGGGAGAGGACCTCGGCATCACTGTTGGCGCATGATGCGAGGCTGCCATGCCTGATGGCTTTCTCCTTCCGACCTGAGACCCGTTGAACAGATTTTCAGTCCTCCCTTCTCGGCCCTAGCCGCTACAGTACGCACACTTATTTAGGGGCAACGTTTCTGCCAAGAGCGACGTAGGCTGCTGCAGCGAACAGACCGAGCGGAACCACAATACCTAGTAAAATGGCAGAAACTTTGTTGACATAAATCGCAGTGAAGAGGCCCCACTGTTCAATCAAAAACGGAGTTTCTGGGTCGGGATATTCAAAGAGAATCAAAATAGGGCGATTCCCCAAATAGCCTCCTGTGCCTACATGCAACATGAGGAACGCAAGGACGAGTCCGACCGCGACAAGGGCTGCGCATACCATTTTGCGCTGCACGTCTGTCATTGCGGTCCCCCTCCGCTCGTTTGGCTCGCGCCGTGTACATAGTCTAGCAACTTTCGAGGCTCTAACACGGTCCCATTGTGTGGACACACGCGGCGGAATCCCTGAGGATCGTCGCCATGACAACCCGCCGCTTCCCACCACCCTGGCAAGTCGAACAGACGCCGGGCGGGCACCTGCCGCAGGTGCCCGGGGAAACCGGCGTCACACCTCTCTTTCTTGCGGTTTTTCGATCACGCTGCGTGCGCCGTCGATGTTAATCAAATGACCCACTACCCCAGAGCCGCAATATTCTCTGGGATCCCCAAGGCGAAGTCTTTCCAAGACCCACAGTATGGAGACTCAACCGATGAGCCATCTGAGTTGGACACCACCCGCGCTCGCCGCCGGGTTACTAACCGCATCAATGTTCACCACCGCGCTGGCGCAGGATGCGGATAAAGCAATCGTCCATGACGCCGAGTACTACGTGCTTGAGGCGCAACACGCCAAGGAATGGGCGGGCCAGGACATCGCGTTGCAGGCGAAGATTGACGCGTTGAAGAAGAAACATGGTCGGCCGCCAAACCTCATCCACATCATGTGGGATGATACGGCCTACGGCGACCTCGGCATCCCCGCGATCCAAAAAGTGCGCGGCCTCGATACGCCCAACATCAACCGGTTGGGCGACGAAGGCATCTTGTTCACGCGCATGTATACCGAAGTTGGCTGCACGCCGAGCCGTGCGGCCGCAGCCACGGGCCGGCTAGCTGTCCGCAGCGGCATGTACAATATCGGCATGCTCCTCGAGAGCCACGGCATACGCGAGAAAGAGGTGACCATCGCCGAGGTGCTCTCCAAGGCCGGTTATGCCACAGCCTTCCATGGCAAGTGGCACCTTGGAGACATCGAGGAGAGCTATCCACACAACCAGGGTTACGACGAAGCCTTCTTCACGGGCTACAACCAGATTCTATCGCTGAACACGAAACTTGCCGAAGGCGCCAACGCATCCATCGGCCTGCATGAGGAGATGCTGCCGCCCGACCCCTATCAGCTCGACAGGACCTTCATCACCAAAGACTGGGTTCAGATCGCCGAGGGCAAAAAAGGCGAGAAGGCCAAGCAGTGGGGCGACAATTCCCACGACAACTATTTGAAGATCGATCCCGAGGCCCAAAAGCGCACGTTGGACTTCATCGAGCGCAACGCCAAGGCCGGCAAGCCGTTCTACGTTGCGAATTGGCCAAACCTGACCAGCTTCATTCCCAATCCGAAGAAGTGCGCGGTGGCGCGGAGCATTTTGCAGGACGGCCTGCAATGCAATATCGACCCCTTCATCGCCAAGCTGATGGCGAAGCTCGAGGAACTTCAGATTGCCGACAACACCCTAATCGTCGCGATGGCCGACAATGGCCCCATGTCCCACAATCCGCCCCCCGGGCTAGGCATGGCCGAGACGATTTTTCGGGGTGGTAAGGGCGACTTCTTGGAAGGTGGCGTGCGCGTGCCGGCCTTCGCCTACTGGCCCGGTGTCATCAAGCCAAAGCAGGTTGTCGGAGATATCATCCACGAGACGGATCTCTTCACCACCTTCGCCCGTTTGGCCGGTGCGACGCAGTACATCCCGACCGACCGCATCATCGACGGTGTCGACCAGACAGCCTTGCTGTTCGACGGCGATACCAATAGCCGGCGCGATTATGTCTTCATCTATGCGGGGCCCCGGCTGGGCGCGACCGTGAAGGGTAACTATAAACGCCATTGGATTTCGTCGGACCCCATCGGCGAGGCCAGCGGTATTCCCGCTGCTTTCTACTTCCTACCCGCCGATCCGCGGGAGAGGACGCCTATGCTAGTCAACCTCATCCATCTCAAGAGCCCGTTCAACAAGATGAAGTTGCGGCACGACCTCTGGAAGAAGAAATATCCAGACTCGAAGGAAGCCCATGGCGTGCCTTGGACCGGCATCGCCAATGCGTCCGAGGGAATTAAGGCCCTCGGGAAACCTAAGATCGACGCCTCGAAACTGCCCTTCGATCCGCTTGAGTATATCGAGCATCTCGATGACATACCGTTCGATCCAAGCATGGACCCGGACGTCGGTCAGTAGCGATGCGACGGTTGGGGAGCGGCTGTTCGAAGGCCGCTCCCAACCTTTTTAGCGCCAAGGCGAATATCGGATCGGCGAGGAAATCGCGATGGTTGATGATTCGACGAAGAGGCGCTCTCGCCCCGGCCAGTCACGGCGCGATGTTATTAAGAGCATCGCGATAACGAGCAGTGCGCTTGTCCTTCTTGGGCGGGACGGACCGGCCGCGCAAGCAGCCCCAACCAACCAGAAGCTGCCGCTGAAAATGGCGGGATACAAGTTCGACCGGATTGCCGCGCTGGCTGACGGGCGCGTCGGGGTCGAAGGCTGTGATGTGAGCTTCGAAGCCGCGGCCATTGGCGACATGAACACCGACGTGTTCAGCGGCCCGCAATCCCGCGACGTGACGGAGATCGGCCTACATCCCTTCATGCTGGCCTACGCCAATGACGGGTTTCGAGACTACACGCTGCTGCCGATCTTTCCGCTGCGAACGTTTCGCCATCGAAGCGTGTTCATCCGCAACGACCGTGGCATCACCAAGCCGGAGGATCTGCGTGGTCGGAAGATTGCGACGCCCGGTTACTCGTCCACATCTCTGACCTGGATCCGCGGCATCTTTCAGGACGAGTACAGCATCTCGCCGAAAGACGTTCAATGGATCGTCTCGCGCAAAGACTCTTCGACCAAGGACGCAGGGAAAATCTCCAAGCAAGAAAACGTAATTCCTGAAAGCGTCTCGATTGAGCAGGGCCCGGATGGCATGGACGAATCCGACTTGCTCGAATCCGGCGCGGTCGACGCATTGTTTCATGCTGCCGAACCGCGTGCCTATATCGAGCGCCATCCAAAGGTTGCACGCCTATTTCCAGACTATCGGTCAGTCGAGCGCGCCTATCTCGCAAAGACCGGAATTTTCCCGATCATGCATGCTGTCGCGATCAAACAAAGCGTCGCGGAAGAGAACCCCTGGCTGGTGAGGGCCGTCTTTGACGCCTACGCCCAGGCTAAAAGGCGTGACTATGAGTATATGGCCAAATCAGCGTGGGTCTTCGGATCGCTCCCCTGGTACGGGTCGGAACTCGACGAGACCAAAGCGCTGATGGGCGACAATTTCTATTCCTACGGAATCGCACCGAACCAGAAGACATTGACAACGCTGTTCCGCTATTCGCATCAGCAGGGTCTGGCCGCGCGCGAGCTCAAGATCGCCGAGCTGTTTCATCCGGCAAGTCTCGGCTTGGTCGATGAGGCGGCGTGATTTGCCGGGGCGAGGCGTTTAAGGGAGCTCGACCTTCGTCCAGGTGCTGTCCGGCGAGAAGGCATCGATGCCTTCAGCGAGTTCCGGCGTGTCGGGTCCCAGGTCTTTCTGAAACACGACGCCGTCGTGATTTACGATGAAGGTCATGACGCCGGAATTGCCATACTGGGCCGGGCGGGCAATAAGGGCGAAGCCGCCAATCATGTTGCCATCCACCACATAGTCGAACGCGCCGCCAGCAGCGTCAGGGCCTTGGCGTTTTAGAATTCGATAGACGTAGCCGTGATAGGGGATCGGCTTGTCGCCGACCTTGTAACCTTGTGCCGAGGCCTCCGCGAACAGAGCGCCGAGCGGGCTTTGTGACTCACCTTCCCCGCTCGGCCAATAGAGCCCGTCCTTCTTCCCCTTGCTGCTAACGATACGCTGCGCATAAAGACGCGGATCGTACCCGTCGGTATCAAGAGCAGCATAGTCGTTCTGCGCCGCCACATAAGCGAGCTCGACCTGGATGGCGTTGAGCTCGTTACGCCCGATGCGGCGGAGAAGGATTTCCTCTAGCCCGGCAGCGGTATCGAACTCCCATTTTCCATCCTTGCTGACGATCGGAATGGGAAAGGGCCAATCCTTTTCGCCCATGATGAGAATATTCTTGTCGTCGCCTTGGGGCGTCAGGCTATGCTTTTTTTCGTAGCCAGCGATGAACCGCTTGCGCGCACCAGTGTCGGCGACCTTGTCGCCCGAACTGATGACGTCGCGCCCATCAGGCCCAAGAATTTTAAGCAGCGCCTTCTGATTGCCGTCCTTAGCGGCGCTTACCAGCGCTTCGACGGCAGCGTCGGGACTGTCAAACTGCTTCTGCGCAGTCTCACACGTGCACCCAACTAGGAGTACGGCACCGAAGACTAGACCCCAGTTTAGCCACCGCACTCGATAAAGACTCTCAACCATTAAAGCGTTCCTCGAAAGCATGCGCGCCCGATCGGTTAACGACGTCGTCCACCACCACCACCTCTTCCACCACCGCCTCGACCGCCGCCGCCCTTTCGCGCGCCGCTTGGCCTTTGGACCGAGGGACGTTTCGGCGCGGGGCGTTTCGCTGCAGGGCGGTTCTGGGGCTTCTTGGCTGCAGGGCGGTTCTGGGGCTTCTTGGCTGCTGGCCTAGGCTTGGGCTTTTGGGCCGCGGGCTTCGGTTTGGGCTTCGGCTTTTGAGCCGCGGGCTGTTTCTTGGCTGGTGACGGACGTGCCGCTTTGTTGGGGCTTCGGTCGCCAAGACTGGCTTTGCCGCGGTTGGAGAAGTCCTTCGCCTTAGCACCGTC
>JAGPVD010000095.1 GCA_018067145.1 Methyloceanibacter sp. | reverse complement strand
AATTTTCCATTAGGCGCTGGTTTCGGTCCGCGCCGACTTGAGTTCCTCGCGTACGATGTAGAGAACGTAGAGGGACAATATGGCCGCGAAAAAGCACCAAACGGAGGTGAACGCATAATCGAAAAATAGATTGGCGGCGATCACCGAAACCAACATCAGCATGGCAAATATCTTTACTTGCTTGGCAGAGCAGATGAATAGAGAGGCGACAATTATTGCGGCATAGATGACCTGAAGAACCTGCCGGTTCACGATACCGTCATAGATCAGCGTGATCTTGTAGACAATCGAGTGGTGAACCACCGCCACTCTGAGCCAGTCCTCGTTCAGCAGGATGGGCAGGAAAAGCGACGCGCCGTATAGTCCGCCCAGAACTGCAAGGGCGGCGAGGATGCGCCTCCGGTGCGCATCGGGTTCCAGTGCAAGAATCGACATCGGCACCCAGAGCAGCCAGAAAAAGTGGGAGAAGAACAAAAAGCCCCGCGATGCCGCGCCGATCAGCGCCTGGTCGCCGGACGAGATGCCGATCCACAGGGCGCCCTCGACCGCCTGCTGCAGCCCAAACGCCAGGGGGTAGGCCGCGAACGGCATCCATCTCGCGTTCTCGCGCCTCGCCCTGTTCAGGCAATAAACCCCCAACGGCAGCAGAGGCGCCGCCACCGCGAAACTTGCTGTCGCGGAAAAACACATCCCGTCCGAAATCCTCTGGATCGCCCGTTCAGAACATAGATTGAGCTGACATTCCCCAGATGGGCGTTGTCAGACTAACTATTCATGAGATGGCTAGTGGAAGGCGGTCAAGACTCTCACGCCGCGAGTTGACGCCACTCGGCCATGGCGGCAGAGCGGTTCTGTTTGAAGATATCGCGGCGGTTGAGGTGGCGGTCGTGGTTGAAGTGGTTGTGGATCGATGCGTGAGCGGCGGCAAATTTCTGTAGGGTCCTTACGGCCCTGAACCTCTGCATCCCTCGTTCTCGTCGTCGGAACGGCTGGTGGGAATTTTCTGCCCGATTGTTGAGCCACCGACCACACTCTTGGTTGGCGACGTTACCGATTATTTTCATTGCCGCACCGTAGGAGCGAAGCCGGTCAGTCACGATCGAACCGGGCCGGCCATAGCGTTTCATCAGGCGTTGTCAGAGCAAAATTATAAATACTTGGAGCGGCCATCAAACCGCTCAGATCGACCCGGAAAAAACAGGAAAATCAATGGCCGCGAAATCCGGTTCTGACGTTTTGGCAAAGTAAACGAATTTGCTCTGACAATGCCGTCACGGCCCATGTCGCTTATTGGCACGAAGCAGACCTTGATCGCGACGCCGAGCATGTCCGCTCTTGGGGGTGAAGCGGACATACCTGATGTGCGCTCAGGAGTCCGCTAATGACCCAAAGAGGACATGTCAGACCGTGCGCAGTTGCGCCCCGTTCCCCGTTGACGTGGGTCAATGTGCGACCGGCATAAAAACATTTAGGTTCTTGAGCTTGCCGTCGACAAGACACCTCGGGGCCAGCAGGCGAGGGCCGAATGACGATGATGAACCTTCAATCCTACGTGGTGTGGGACGGTCCGACGCGCTGGTTCCACTGGATCAACTTTGTTTGTGTCGTTGCTCTGGCCGTCCTTGGCACGGCCATCCTTTACAGCAAGGAACTAGGCGTTACCGACGACGGCAAGGTTCTCTTGAAAACCACTCATGTCTGGTTCGGCTACGTCTTCGCGGCAAACTTGGGCTGGCGCGTCGCCTGGGCTTTCTTCGGCAACCGGCAGGCAAGGTGGTCGGCTATCTTCCCCTTCCGGCCCGGTTATGGAACCGCGCTCAGAACCTATGTCCGCGGACTGATCCGAGGCGATGGGCGCCCCTATCTCGGTCACAATCCCGTTGCGCGCCTGATGGTCTCGTTACTTATTCTCCTCCTTGTCGTGCAGGCCGTCACGGGTCTCGTTCTTGCCGGGACCGACATCTACTACCCGCCGTTCGGATACTGGTTTGCCAGTTGGGTTGCGGCACCGGGTGTCGACCCTTCGACGCTTGTGCCCTACGACAAAACAGGCATCGATTTGGCATCCTGGGATGCGATGCGCGCCTTCCGCTCACCGTTTGTGACCGTGCACTACTGGACCTTTTATGCCCTCCTGTTGTTGATCGTGATCCATATCGTCGGGGTCGTTGTGACTGAGCTACGGGAAGGCGGGGGTCTCGTCTCCGCCATGTTCACGGGGCGAAAAGTATTTGATCGGAAACCAGCGGACGATGTCTGAGCAATGTCCGTTGCTGGCACTTGGCAGACATCCATGCCGACTCTGAGCATGTCCGCTCTTGGGGGTGAAGCGGACATCCACGATCCGCGCTCTCAGCTAATGGCTATGTCAGGACGATTGTCGCAAGCAGTTCCTGAAGCTGCAAATCAAGGCGGTTGCGAGCCCAGGATTTGGACCTATTTTCGGGCTTCTCGCCTCGCACATAACATGGCCGGCGCGAGGCCGGCCATGTTTGTCATTTCAGGTTTTTGCCGAGATTAATTCGGCAGAACGACCGTGTCGATCACGTGAATGACGCCATTCGACGTCTCAATATCGGCCGTGGTCACCATGGCCTCATCGACTTTGACGCCTTTAGTGGCATCGACGGACAGCTTGCTGCCCTCCACGGTCGCGACCATCATCTTTTTGCCGACAATATCGCCAGACATCACTTTTCCCGGCACCACGTGGTAGGTGAGGATGCCGATGAGCTTGTCCTTATTCTCCGGCTTCAAAAGATCTTCCACCGTGCCTGCCGGCAGCTTGGCGAAGGCCTCATCCGTCGGCGCAAAAACAGTAAAGGGGCCTTCGCCCTTTAAGGTGTCGACAAGCCCGGCAGCCTTCACAGCCGCAACAAGCGTTTCAAAATTGCCAGCGGAAACGGCGGTATCCACGATATCGGGAGCCTTTGCAGAAACCGCGCCGAAGGCCAACGGAATCACGGCCAGAGCAGCGATAAGGGTGTGACGTATCATCTTCACTCTCCTCGTTCTAATTGATTGAGTATTGGTTGGAGTTACACCCGGGTTACGCTCCGCTTGCCGAACTGGATCACTCAGGACGAAATGAAAGCCAATAAATCTCTTTGTATGTAGTCCGGAGGTCGGGCCTGCGAAACACTGGTTTAACTATGGCTGTTTGGCGATCCGTTCCGGACAATGTCGCGTACAATATCTTTGATGGCTGAAAAGGATCGCCCTTGTGAGCGAGCAATGGGTAAAGACTGTGCCGGTTTTGGAAGACTTCGCGCAGATAGCCAATTACCGGTGATCCGCATACGCCGCGTTTGCGTATGGTAGGGGTAAAAGGAATGTCGAATATGGGATTGGCCCTACGTGTGACGCAGCTCCCTAACGATGATCCGCCAGAGCGCCTTGCCCAAATGCACAGGTCCCTGATTGCCCGGGTCGCAGGCAACCGCGACCGGGAGGCTTACAAGGCCCTGTTTGTGCATTTCGGGCCGCGCGTCAAAGCGTTGATGCTGAAGGCGGGCGCAGATCATGCACAGGCTGAAGACCTTGTGCAGGACGTCATGATAACGGTGTGGCGCAAGGTTGAGCTTTACACCCCGGAGCGCGGCGCTGTGAGCACCTGGATCTATACAATCGCGAGAAATGCCCGCATCGACCGCTTGCGCCGCAATTCTTCACGCGCTTATGAGGATCTTGAAGGCATGGATTTGCCGTCAGATGATCCAAGCGGTGAGGACGTAGCGTTTGCAAGCCAACGGGCTGAACGCGTCGGGCAGGCGCTTGCAGAACTGCCCGACGACCAAAAACAGATCATCGAACTCGCCTACGTCCACGACATGCCGCAAAGCGAAATAGCCGGCACGCTTGCTATTCCGCTGGGAACCGTGAAGTCGCGCATGCGGCTCGCCTATGGAAAATTGAAAGTCAAACTGGAGGAAATGAGATGAATGTCCTCTATCATCTCGACGATGCCACGGTGCTGCGTTACGCGAGCGGTGATCTCGATGAGGCTTTTTCGGTCGTTGTCGCGGCGCATCTTGCCATGTGCGACCAATGCCGGCGCGCTGTCCGCACTGCTGAAGAGATTGGCGGGCAGTTGTTGGAAGCAGAAGATACGCCCGAATTGCCAATTGGCGACTTCGACCGCCTCATGCAGCGGCTTGACGGCGCTGACGGCAAAATAAAGGCTGCCGAACCTAGCGTTCGCCACGCACCGGCTGGCAATGGCGGCGATGTGCCCGTGCCGTTGCGGCGGTTCGTCGGCCCCTCACTCGACGCCGTTTCGTGGAAGGTCATCGCGCCGGGTGTACGCAAGCATGCTATCAGCTTGTCCTCACAATCGGCGTCATCGCTCTACATGCTGCATATCGCTGCGGGCAAGCCGCTACCGGAGCACGGCCATGGCGGCGTGGAGATGACGCTCATTCTCTCTGGCGCCTACCGCGATGAACTTGGCCGGTTCAGTCCGGGCGACATTGCCGATCTGGATGAGCATGTCGAGCATCAGCCGTTGGTCGAGCCCGGCGAGCCGTGCATCTGTGTTGTCGCCACCGAAGCGCCGACACGTTTCAAGGGTCTGTTCAGTCGCCTGCTCCAGCCGCTGGTCGGAATTTAACGCTGATGGGCGAGGCACACATCGCCTGGAAGACAGCCTGGATCACCGGTGCCAGCTCCGGAATCGGCCTTGAACTAGCGCGTTTGCTCGACGGCAAGGTTACGTACCTGGCGGTGTCGGCGCGGTCTCAGGACAAGCTGAGCAAGTTGGCCGCGCAATGCAAAAATGTCGTCTCCTATCCTCTTGACGTCACTGATGCGGACGCGGTCGCCGACAGCGTCGGCGATATTGAGGCGGCGGCCGGACCGATCGACCTGGCTGTCCTCAACGCCGGCGTCTGGCAGCTGATGGACGTTGCCGACTTTGACCTCAAGGCCATCCGTACCGGCATTGAGGTCAACTATATGGGCGTGGTCCATGCCATCGACGCCTTGCTTCCGGGCATGCTTGCCAGGGGCGCCGGTCAAATCGCGATCGTCGCTTCGGTGGCCGGATACAGGGGTCTGCCGAGGTCTGCCGCCTACGGACCGACCAAGGCAGCGCTCATCAACCTGGCGGAAACGCTGCGAACGGAGTTGGCGCCGCGCGGCATAACGGTTTCTGTCGTCAATCCCGGTTTTGTCGATACGCCGATGACCCGCGACAATCCCTTCCCAATGCCCAACATCATCCCCGCGAAAGACGCGGCCCAAAGCCTGCTTGCCGGGCTTGAACGGCGGAAGTTCGAAATCATATTTCCGCGCGCTTTCGTGTTTGCAATGAAGCTTCTGCGATTGCTGCCAAACGCAATGTATTTTTGGGTGGCCCGGACCTTCCTTTTGAAACGATCTGCCTAAGCCTTGCGCAGCTGATAGATTCCGACATCAATCACGCCCTCAAGAAAGGCGGCCTCGCAATAGGCAAGGTAATAGCGCCATTGGCGGCGGAAGCGTTCGTCCAGGCCAAGTTTGACGGCTTGCGGCCAGGTCGCCTCGAAGCGTTGGCGCCATTCACGCAGGGTCCGGGCGTAGGAAAGACCGAACCGTTCAACGCGCTCAATCCGCAATCCTGCCAAGGCTGCCTGCTGCGCAATCGCCGCCGGGGTCGGCAAAAGGCCGCCCGGGAAAATATAGCGCTGGATAAAATCAGCCTTGCGCCGGTATGCGTCAAAGCGCGTCTCGTCGATGGTGATCGCCTGAATGACCGCGGCCCCACCGGTTATAAGCCGGTCATTCAGTACCTGGAAATAAGCCGGCCAGTAATCTTCACCAACCGCCTCAACCATCTCAACCGACACAATATGGTCGAAGCTGCCGCGAACATCGCGATAGTCCTGAAGCAGAAACTTGCAGCTCGCGCCAAACCCCTCCTTGTCCGCCTGCTTACGGGCATAGGCCAATTGCTGGCGCGACAAGGTCACGCCCGTCACCTGAACATTGTTGGCTCGGGCGGCATGTCTGGCGAGCGCCCCCCAGCCGCAGCCGATTTCCAGAATATGCTCCCCACCGGCGAGGTTGAGCATCTCGAAAATGAGGTCGAGCTTGGCGCGCTGCGCCTCTTCCAGGGACTGCGCGCCGGCTGAATAAAGGCCGCTTGAATAATGCAGGTCCGAATCGAGCCAGAGACGGAAGAAATCATTGCTGAGGTCGTAGTGCTCTGAAATGTTGCGCCGGCTGCCAAGGCGTGAGTTGCGCCGGTACCGATGCGCAATGCGATCGCCGAGCCGCACCTTAAACAGCCCGCGGCTCGTCTTGATGAACCTATCGCGGTTACGAACGAAAAACCTGAACAGGGCGAGCAGGTCTGAACACTCGATTTCGCCGTTGATATAGGCTTCGGCAAAACCGATTGTGCCACGGTGCAGTGCCTTGGCAAGAATTTTATAGCTGTGCAATTTGAGGATCGGTTCTCCCTCAGCGTCGGCGCGGCCGAATCGGATCCTTTCGCCGGTCGGCAGCTCGACCATCACCGACCCTTCCGGTTTCCAACGCAACAGAAGGCGTGCGCAACGCTTGACCAGGGCAGTCGTCATGCTGGCCAGTGGGCGCTGCCTTACGGAGGCGCGAGCGGTCACTTCTTCAAGCATGTCCTATGGGCTTTCATTCGGGGTGTTGATGTAGGTGATGTCGGTCTCCGGCCTTGCCGGACGCGGTCGCAGGCGCAGGCCTTTGAACCATAGTCTGGCGGCCTCATAGTGAATGCCCGCCGTCACCTTAACGGTCATCCAGCCGGTGCGGGCCAGTGCCGCAAGAAGCGTGCCGTCCCTAAGGTCCATTCGCCGGCCGCGGAAAAAGGCATTGAGCAGCGGCCCGGTTTCGTCCCTCAGGGCAACGCCGACCGTCAAGTCCTCATCGGGTGAAGAGGCGTGAAAGCTGTATTTGCCGGTATCGTCATTGAACGGCGAGACACGGAGCCGCTTACGGCAGCTCTGGGCAATCATGCCGTTCTCATCCGGTTCTGCCGGCAGGACATAGGACATCCGCTCGCCAAATGTGTTGTTGACCTCGTAGATGACCAGCCTGACCCGGTCATTGGCGTCCAAACCGAAATATACGGTCAGCGGATTGAAGACGTAGCCGAGGATGCGCGGATAACACAGCATCACGAAGCGGCTGACCTCACCTGCTTTTCCGGCGCTTGTCGCAATTCTTTTCAGGTAGTTGTCAAGCTTCGTGCCATCGCCATGGTCCCGGTCATAAAGGCTGAAAAGGTTGAAGCGATTATAGGACAGAAGCCGATTCCGCCGGTCGAGGCCTTCGAGCCTGTCGCAATCGAACAGCACGGCAAAAACGCTGTAACGCAGTTTGTGCGTCACCGGCCGCATCCGCCGGTGCACAACCGTCCCAATATAGAGAGCTTCGCTGGCGCGTTTCATTCCGCCGCCTCAGCAGCTGGGTCAGGATGATGAATCCGGTCCGATTCACCAATGACCTGCCACGGACGGCGCAGCTGTCCGAGCTGTTCGGCAACCGCCAGTCCGCTTTGCGCGCCGTCCTCGTGAAATCCGTAACCGAAATAGCTGCCACAGAACCACGTCCTGCGGGCGCCCTGGATGGCCCAAAGCGATTTCTGCGCTGCAATGGCCGACGCGCTGAACACCGGATGATGGTAGGTGAAGGCGGCTTCAATTGCCTTGGGATGAATCTCGCCGGCAGGATTGAGTGTCAAGAACAGATCGGTTTGCGTCTTCAGGTTCTGAAGCCGGTTCATCCAATAGGTCATACACAGGCTATCCTCGACGCCATTGCGCCGTTTCAGATAGTTCCAGCTTGACCACAGCCTCTTGCGCCGCGGCATCCAGCGCCGGTCGCGGTGCAGGACGGCCCGGTTGGTTTGGTAGTGGAACGCGCCGAGGAGTTTTTCCTCCAGCGGATCAGCGTCGTCGAGAAGCTTTATGGCCTGATCGGCATGGGTGGCGATGACGACGTGGTCAAACGGCCGGACGACGCCGCTCCCGTCGGCGATGTGAATATAGGTCTGCTGACGGACCACGTGCCGCGCGGGATTGTTGCGCTGCACCTCAAAGCCGCCATCGGCGACAAGCAGCTCGACATATTGGCGGCTGCCGCCGGTGACGGTGCGCCAGGCTGGCCGCCGACGGAACTGCAGCATGCCGTGATTGGCGTAGAAGTCGATGAAGCTGCGCGCCGGGAAAGTCAGTAATCCGCTCATGGCGGTGGACCAGATGGCGGCGCCCATCGGGATGATGTGATCGTGAACGAAGACATCCGAGTAGCCTTCCCGCTTCAAAAAGGTTCCAAGGGTGATGGCGGCAGGGTAGCAATCGACCCGACTGCGCGCGGTTTTAAAAAACCGTGATATATCCATCATAAGCCGCCAATGGTCCGGTCTGGCGAGATTGCGCCACTGGCCGAAAAACCCCTTGGCGCCTGATCCCGCATATTCATATTCGCCGGCGTTAAGGGACAGGGCGAAGCTCATCTCCGTTGCTTCGGTTGCAACGCCGAGATGCCTGAACAAGGCGGTCAGGTTCGGATAGTTGCGCTCGTTGTAGACGATGAAACCCGTGTCCACCGCTATACGGCCATCGGGCATATCGACATCGACAGTGTTAGCGTGACCACCAATATGATTGTCGGCTTCATAGAGCGTAACGCGGTGGCGCCTGGAGAGCAGCCAGGCTGCCGACAGTCCGGCGATTCCGGATCCGACAATTGCGATGTTCAGTTTTTCCATTGTGGCCCTTCACAGATCACCTCGGACACATACGCACGAGCGCGTTTGCCGGATCACCGGGCCAGCCGGTGATCCGCAGGCCGACCGGCCGCGTATGCTGTCTAGCAAAATCTTGCAGGATAAGAATGATGGCACAATACTTGGCCGCCTACGGCTTCACAGCCGCGATTTTTCTGGTGATCGACTTGATATGGTTGTCGCAGATCGCCAAGACATTCTATTCTGAACGCCTCGGAGATCTTCTGCTCGACAAGCCGAACATGGGCGCCGCGGCCGGCTTCTACGCGATATATGTGGTCGGCATCATCATCTTTTCCGTTGCCCCAGCATTGCGTGCAGGCTCGCCGACAACCGCGCTCGCCTATGGCGCGCTATTCGGATTTTTTGCCTATGCGACTTACGACATGACCAACTACGCGACGCTGCGAAACTGGCCGCTGGAGGTATCACTTGTCGACACCGCCTGGGGCGCCTGCCTCACAGGCGTTTCCGCACTGCTCGGCTATTTGCTGACACGGTTGATTTTTCAAGCGTGATGTCGGCAACAAAGATTACCAGTTGCCACGAGGGAAACCTTCACCAGCGCCGGTGCTGCATTTTCCGGGCGGCCTCAATTGCTCCAAGTGAACTTGGCCTATTGCAGGGGCATTGACGGTCGGTGTTGGCGATATCATCGAAGTCAACGACAAGATGCAGACGGAGATTGATTGCGGCGGATTCGCTCCTCCGCTTCCAAAAATCCTTCAACAAAATCAGTCACCCTAGTTGCAACGCAAGTGACGGCAATTTCATCTAAAGAGCTATTATGGGACATCGATGCTGAGGTTGGGCGTGTCCGCCAAGTGGCACAAAGCGGACGTCCAAGGGCAAAGCTCAAATGTCCGCTTTTGACCCAAAGCGGACATTCCTTCCTGCTTCGGAGCGCGCAGAGCGCTAACTCTTGGTGGCGTCGTCGAAGCTTTTAGCAGTCACTTCAATCGCCTTGGAGAAGGCATCGCGCGATTCATCGAGCGCCTGGCTCATGGCTGCCCATGAGGCCTGACCAGCCTTGCCAAGACTATCGGCCTTGGCCTTGAGATCGGCTTGGGCCTTCTGAGCCTGGGCCGTGAGCTGCTCGACATGCGCCTCAGCCTGCTTCTGGTTCCCGGCATGGAGTTCCGCGGCGCGCTGCATATAGCTGTTCACAACGTTTTGCCAAGCCTCGGCCTGCGCCTGGGCGCGCGCTTGAAACGTCGCTTGCTGGTCTTCGGTCAGTTCGGCCCATCTGCTGGACTCGCTCTGAAACTTGGACCACGTGTCCTCCATTTGAGCTTTCGCCTCGGCGATCGAGCCAGCGCCCTTGGCCTGAACATCCTTGATCTCGGCTTGGCCTTCGGCAATCGATTGCTTGACGTGGGCGATTGCCTGCTCGGCTTGCGCACGAACATTGACATCGAGGCTGTCGAGCCTGGATTCGAGCACCTTGGCACTCGCTGCCATCTCATCGAGACAGGCCTTGGCCCATTCGACGAAGACTCCAACGCTACTCTGTATTGGGCTTTGCTCACTCATGGCCTACACCTCACTTTTTGGCGGCATTCCACTTTCTGTAATGTGCTCGCGAAGAGAAATACCGCACAACAAAAAACCCAGCGCGAATGGCTCGAGACGCTGCGGTCAGCCCCATTGAATGATCGCCCACTTTTCGCGGCGGATGGTGTTGGTGTAACCGCAACCCACAAGGGCCGCGAGCGCGGCGTCAGTGAGAACCCTCAAATTTGAAGGACACGCTCACTTTGGCCCGATAGGCTTCCACCTTGCCGTCGGTGATAACGAGGTCCTGACTCACCACCTCGGCCACGCGCAACTCGCGCAAGCTCTCCGCTGCACGCTCAACCGCATTCTTGGCCGCCTCCTCCCAAGAGTTCGGGCTCGTTCCAATTAGCTCAATGACTTTGTAGATACTCATAGCTATCTCCTCCTCAAATTCATGCGGCAGCCGAGAGGCACAAGTGAGCGTTTCTAACATCTTCTCGCTCGTAATGAACCCGTGTTCGGTATAGGTGCCTGCGAGCCCCCGCAACCATCAAGAACGTACCGCCGTCTCCAGAGGAGCCGACGGTCGTTTTTTTGTTCGGATGTCTGTATTTTGAAGACAAAGCGCGGACCTTATTCGCGTTGGCCTTCATCTCCCGCCGAAATTGACACCGAGCCTGAGGCGGGTTGCTTTTCAATGCCCGGCCTGGAGCGCTTCGTAGACCTCGGAGTCGGTGCGCTTTCCATGAAATGCACGTCTTGTTGCGGGTACGGGATCGATATTCCCGCTTCGTCGAAGTGCTCTTTCACATAGCGCGTCAAATCCCAATAAACCGCCCAGTAATCGTCTGTTTTAACCCACGGGCGGCATATAAGATTGACCGAGCTGTCGGCCAGTTCATTGACCCGAATCGTTGGCTCTGGTTCTTTCAACACGAGCGGATGCGCCGCGACGACCTCCTCCAAGACGTGAACCGCTTCGGGGATTGAGTCATCATAAGAAATGCCAAAGACGAGATCGACACGGCGGGTATCGCTCGCTGTGACATTCGTGATGATATTCCCCCAGACATTCTTATTCGGGATCACGATGACCTGATTGTCCGGCGTCGTGACGGTTGTCGCAACGATATTGGTCGTCTTCACGGTTCCCGCAACGCCTCCGACATCTACAAAATCTCCCTCGTCAAAGGGCCGGTAGATCATGATCATGAGCCCGCTCGCCAAATTGCTGAGCGTGTCTTGCATGGCAAATGCGAGGATAATCGATGCGCCACCGACGAGAGCGAAGAGCGGCGTGATGTCGACGCCAAGCGCGGACAAGACAGCCATCAAGCCGAAGGCGAGAACGATCCAGTAAACAACTCCAATAATGAAGACCTGCAGCAGATTCGAGATGTTAGGCACGTGACGGATCCACCGCCGAACGAAGCGCCGAACCAGCCCCGCAACAATCAGAAGCCCCAGGAACGAGGCCACGATGATCCCAACCTCTTTGGCGAGCTGGATCCCTCCGTCCTTACTCGTCAGCCATGCGATCGCCCGCGCTACTAGCGTCTTGAAGTCCGCCTTCCGCGTCTCCTCGACAATGATCGAGCTTCGATAGGCCCTGTAGTCGGCAATGGCCGCCACGTCCCCGCCCTTCTTTTCCCATGCATCAAGAACAGCGCTATACTTGTCGAACAGCTGATTGCGTTCCGTATGGAGCTCCGTCAAACTTTCCCGTACGGCACCGTCGGCTCCATCTGCGGTCTTTGCTAAGGTGAGTTGCGTCTCCATGACCTCTTCGGTCTTGGACTTGACGATTCGCAGCCACTTTTCGGCGAGTTGCTTAAGCTCGTCCTTGGTCAGAGGCACCAAGCGGAAATCAAGCTCTTCAATATCAATTTCAGGCTGAAAGACCTGGGCAGGCAGACTTTCGTCCGGCTTTTCTTCAGCAGATGCTGAAGCGTCGTTTCCAGGCGTTGACGGGCCCTCTTGCGCCGGGCTGTCCGTCGCCTGATCCTGCGCGACGGACGATCGCGGAAGCAAAGCTGTCATAACGCCGCAAAGAAGCAGCGCACACACAACTAACATACGAGATTTCATTTCCCTCTCCCCTCGATCTGACGGTCTTACTAGCCGTTTGCAGGCGTAAAGGCTCATGGTGGCGTCTTTTCGCGCTAATTATCAGTTAGCGCGATTTGCTTCGGAGAGTCGCTTGGGCTGCCGCAAGACGAGCCACGGGCACCCTGAAGGGCGAACACGACACGTAGCTCAAAGCAATTTTTTCACAAAAAACAATGGTTTCCGGGTCGCCCCCATGCTCTCCGCAGAGACCGATTTTGAGGTCCGGACGCACCTCCCGGCCCCGCTCGGCAGCAATTTGCATAAGCTCGCCCACCGCCTCATCCAGCGTCGTGAACGGGTCGTGGTGGATGATCCCCTTCTCAGCATACTCGCCCAAGAAGCGGCCGGCGTCGTCGCGACTGAGGCCAAACGTCGTCTGTGTCAGGTCATTGGTGCCGAATGAGAAGAATTCGGCGCTCTCGCCGATCTCCCCGGCCATCAGGCAAGCGCGGGGCAGCTCGATCATCGTCCCCACCTGGAAGGCGAGGCTGGTCTCGCGCTCCTTCTCCACGGCGCGCGCGGTGGCGGCGATGCGTTCGCCGACGATGTCGAGTTCGGCCTTGGCGGCGACGAGCGGCACCATGATCTCAGGAATCACCCGGTCGTGCAGGGCCTTTCCCGCCTCGACGGCGGCCTCAAAGATAGCGCGTGCCTGCATCTCAACGATCTCTGGATGACTGACGAGCAATCGCGCGCCGCGCTGGCCGAGCATCGGGTTGAACTCGTGTAAGACGCCGATGCGCCGCTTGAGCTTGGCAACGTCGACGCCCATGGCTTCGGCGACCTCGGCGATGGCGACATCGCCATGGGGCAGAAACTCATGCAGTGGCGGGTCGAGCAAGCGGATGGTCACGGGACGCCCGGCCATGACCTCGAACAGCGCGATGAAATCTTGGCGCTGCGCCGGCAGCAACGTCGCTAAGGCCTTGCGGCGGGCCTCTGGAGTCTCGGCGAGGATCATCTTGCGCAGAGCGAGGATGCGGCTCTCCTCAAAGAACATATGCTCGGTACGGCAGAGCCCAATGCCTTGGGCACCGAAGGCAAGCGCCTGACGCGCATCGTCGGGCGTGTCGGCATTGGCCCGAATATCCATGCGGCGGAACTCGTCGGCCCACCCCATCAAAGTAGTGAAATCCTCCGACAGCTCAGGCTCGCGCATGGTCACGCGGCCCTTGATGATGCGGCCAGTCGAACCGTCAATGGTGACGATGTCGCCCTTGTGCAATTGCACGCCACCTGCTTCCAACGTGCCGTGCTCAAGATCGATATGCACTGCCGCGGCGCCAACCACGCATGGCCGCCCCATGCCGCGCGCCACCACGGCGGCATGGCTCGTCATACCGCCACGCGTGGTGAGAATGCCAACGGCGGCGTGCATGCCTTGCACGTCCTCGGGCGACGTCTCGACACGCGCCAAGATCACGTCGCGACCCTGGGCTTTCATATGAACAGCCTCGTCGGCATCGAACACGATCTCACCAGACGATGCGCCAGGCGATGCGGGCAGCCCCTTAGCGAGCACGGTCATTTTGGCTGACGGGTCGAGGGTCGGATGAAGCAACTGATCGAGCTGATCTGCGTTGAGGCTCAACACCGCTTCCTCACGGCTAATCAGACCTTCCTTGGCCATGTCGACAGCGATCTTCAGCGCGGCTTTCGTCGAGCGTTTTCCCGCGCGGGTCTGCAGCATGAAAAGCTCACCTTCCTGCACGGTGAACTCAATGTCCTGGAGATCGCGGAAATTCTTCTCAAGTTTTGCACAAGACTTCTTCAGCTCGGCGAAGGCTTGCGGTAGCGCCGCCTCGAAAGAGGCTTTGTTGTTGCTGGACGCGCCATACGCCGCCTCGGTCAGCGGTTGGGGCATACGCAGGCCCGACACCACGTCTTCACCTTGCGCGTTCAACAGGAACTCGCCGAAGAGTTCGTTGGCGCCAGTGGATGGGTTGCGGGTGAACACAACGCCGGTGGCGCTGTTGTCGCCGCGATTGCCGAACACCATGGCCTGGATGGTGACGGCGGTGCCCCAATCGTCGGGAATGTCGTGGAGACGCCGGTAGGCGATGGCGCGCGCGTTCTGCCAAGAGCCGAACACGGCGGCGATGGCACCCCAAAGCTGCTCATGCAGATCTTGCGGGAAAGGTCTTTCCTGCTCGGTCTCGACCAGCGCCTTGAAGCGGGTGACAATCTCAGCCCAGTCCTCAGCGCCAAGCTCCGGATCAAGCTCGAAGCCTTTCAGGGCCTTGTAGTTCTCAAGAATTTCCTCGAACAAGCCATGATCGATGCCGAGCACCACGTCAGCATACATCTGGATGAAACGGCGATAGGTGTCGTAAGCGAAGCGC
Source organism: Methyloceanibacter sp. (assembly GCA_018067145.1). Lineage (GTDB taxonomy): Bacteria > Pseudomonadota > Alphaproteobacteria > Rhizobiales > Methyloligellaceae > Methyloceanibacter. Next base: position 5,341 of record JAGPVD010000095.1, on the reverse strand, counting down.
GGGTCGGAGGTGCGCCGCGCCAGGCCTTCCACAGTCTGGTCGTTGAGGCCGAGATTAAGGACCGTGTCCATCATGCCCGGCATCGAGGCGCGCCCACCTGAGCGGACCGACACGAGAAGCGGGTTCTCGATATCGCCAAAGCGCGCGCCGGTAATCCGGCCCACGTCGTCGAGCGCCGCATCGACCATGGGCTTCAGCTCATCGGGAAGTGTGCGGCCAAGGTCGTAATAGGCGGCGCAGACTTCGGTCGAGATGGTGAAGCCCGGCGGCACGGGCAGGCCGAGCCGGGACATTTCAGCAAGATTGGCGCCCTTGCCACCGAGGAGGTCTTTGTCCACGGCGGAGCCGTCGGCGCGTCCAGCGCCGAACGTGAACACCCATTTCGACGGTGCTCTGCTGGCCTCTCCGGCTTCGCTCATTCGCTTCTTAGTCTCCGATAGCTCAAGCTCGCCCTTTTAGCGGTCAGGCGAGTTTCACACAAACAGAGCCAAGGAGGAGACTTAAGGACAGGACTTAAGACCGCACCGGGCGCGGCCTCTTGGCGTTCCGGTGGGCGATAAAGTCGCCGCCTTGGATCAGCCGGGCTTTTGGCGCCTTAACGATGCCATAGGCCCAGGCGGCGACCGTGCCGCCATCGGCGAGGCTCACCTGAAGCGGCGTCCTCGCATAATTGGGGTCGCCGGCTTCATATTCGTCCAATTCGGCCAGCAGTCGGTTGCCGGGGATTAGCGCAAACACGTCGCCGACGATCCGGCGCTTGTCGTCCCCGTCGAACAGCGCCGCTGGATACCAGCCAAGATCGTAAAGGTGGCCAGGCACGCTCCCCTTCCCCACCAGCCGCGCCTGAGAGGCCAGGCGCCTTGCCATGGGATGACCGCTGCCGGGACGCAGCGTGCCATAGACGAAGATATGGGTCGGCTCACTCATTCAGGCAGGTCGACATGACCTTGCTCATCGACGGACCAGAAAGGATTGAAAGCCACCTCCCACACATGTCCATCGGGATCGGCGAAGTAGCCGCTATAGCCGCCCCAAAACGCCTTCGCCGCCAGCTTCAGGATGCGTGCACCGGCAGCTTCGGCTGATGCCATCGTCGCGTCCACCTCGGCCTCGCTTGCATAGTTAGCCGCGACGGCAGTGCCGCCATTCCCGGTCCACAGATTGCCCGCTGCCGCGTCCTCTTGAAGAGCATCCCGGCCGAAGAGGCCAAGCACCACGGAACCTACTTTGAAGAATGTGACTGCCTCCTGGCTCGCGCTCGACTTCGCGAAGCCGAGCCGCTCATAGAAGGCCGTGGCCTTGGCGACATCGGGAACGCCGAGGGTAATCATGCTGATATGGGGTGACATGCAAGCTCCTCCTTCGCGACGCCAGTGGATACTGAAGTCCCGTCTTCACGGGAATGGCAGTGACGCCGCTAGCCGGCGATCTTGGAGAAGTCGGCGACGGCCTGGGTCGTCGCGCGAATGCGGTTCAGCAGGCGCAAACGGTTCTCGCGAAGCTTCGGATCGTCGGCATTGACCGTGACCTTGTCGAAGAAATCATCGACCGGCGCACGGAGCATGGCCATGCGTTCCATGGCCGCTTCAAAGTCTTCATCTAAGATGGCTTTGGCGGCGGCCTGTTCAACCTCATCGACAGCTTTGGCGAGCGCCTTCTCCTCGGGCAGTTCTAGCAACGCGGGATCGGGCGCTTGATCGAAAGCGCGACCGTCCTTCTTCTCCTCGATGCGCAGGATGTTCATGGCGCGCTTGGTGCCAGCAAGAAGATGCTCGCCATCCTCGGCATCGAGGAAGCGCCCCAGCGCCTCGACGCGTCGAACAATCATCAGCAGATCATCACCACCCAGTGCGAATACGGCGTCCACCAGGTCGTGCCGCGCACCTTGATCGCGGAGATAGACTTTAAGCCGGTCGGCGAAGAAGCCGATCAAATCGCTGAGGATATTCGTCTCATCTCTGTCAGGAGGCACACCTCCAATTACGTGCGCTCCCAAAGAGCGCCAAAGCACGTCCCGAAGCGCCATTCGCAGCTCATTCTCCAGAATGATGCGGATGACGCCGAGAGCGGCGCGACGCAAGGCGAATGGATCCTTGGACCCCGTCGGCTTTTCGTCGATGGCCCAGAAACCCGTAAGCGTGTCGAGCTTGTCAGCGAGCGCCACGGCAATGGCCACGGGATCGGTTGGCACCTCGTCGGCAGGGCCTTGCGGCTTGTAGTGGGCGGCAATGGCATCGGCGACCGCCGGGTTTTCCTGTTGATCCAGCGCGTAATAGCGGCCCATAACGCCTTGCAGATCGGGGAACTCACCAACCATGAGCGTCACAAGATCGGCCTTGGCCAGGATTGCGGCACGTTCTGCTAAGTCGGGATCGGCCTTCACCAGCAGCGCGATCTCCCGCGCCAGGTTACGAACGCGGTTCATGCGCTCATATTGGCTGCCGAGCTTCTCGTGGAAGGTGATGTCCTTCAGCTCCGTCACGCGGTCTTCGAGCGACGTCTTGCGATCTTGATCGAAAAAGAACTTGGCATCCGCCAGGCGCGCGCGGATCACCCGCTCATTGCCGGCCGTGATGGCCTTGCCACCATCCTTGGCTTCGAGATTGGCGACCAGCACGAAGCGGTTGGTGAGCGCGTTGCCCTCGGTGACCGAGAAGCATTTCTGATGCGACTTCATCGAGGTGGTCAGCACCTCGGGCGGCACGCTCAAAAAATCTTCGTCGAACTCGCCCATGAGCACCACGGGCCATTCGGCGAGACCGGCATTCTCGGCGAGCAGCGCCTCGTCCTCGACCAGCGCCAGACCTTGCTTGTCGGCGAGCTCACGCGCGGCCTTGGCGATCTTCGCGGCGCGTTCGTCACCATCGAGAATGACAAATGCGTCCTTTAGCTTCGCCGCATAGTCATTGAAGCTCTTCACGGCAAAAGACTTCGGCGCCATGAAGCGGTGGCCCTTCGTCTCTTTGCCGCTTTTGATGCCCTCGATCTCGAAGTCCACGACTTTGCCGTCGAGCAGGCACAGGATCGAATGAAGCGGACGCACCCAACGCAGGCGACCCGAGCCCCAGCGCATGGATTTCGGCCAAGGAAAGGTCTTGATGATCTCCGGCACGATCTCGGCGATGACATCGGCGGCAGCGCGGCCAGGCTTCTCTATCAGCGCGACATAGAAGCTGCCCTTTTTGTCCTCGCGGATTTCCGCCTGATCGACCGAAGACAACCCAGAGGATTTTAGGAAGCCGGCGAGTGCCTGTTCGGGCGCACCGACGCGGGGACCTTTGCGCTCGTCCTTGATGTCGGGTGAGCGCCCCGGGACGCCATCGACAACAATTGTTAGCCGGCGTGGCGTGGCGAACGTCTTTATCTCGCCGAAGTCGAGGCCGGCGGCTTTCAGCTTTTCGCCAAGCAGGCGCGCAAGGTCGGCCCGCGCACGCACTTGCATGCGCGCCGGGATTTCCTCGGAGAAGAGTTCAAGCAGCAGCTCAGCCATTGGCGGCACCGCCAGCATCGGTCTTGAGCCACGCGGCGCAGCACGCCTTGGTGAGATCGCGCACGCGCAAAATGTAAGCCTGGCGCTCGGTCACGGAGATGACACCGCGGGCATCGAGCAGATTAAAAATATGGGAGGCCTTGATGGCCTGATCGTAAGCGGGCAGCACCATGAGATGACGCTCGCCGGCTTCGCCCTTGGTAAGCAGCGCCTGGCACTCACCCTCCGCATCGCGGAAATGCTCAAGCAGTTTGGCGGTGTCGGCGTGCCCGAAATTGTAGCGGGAATATTCCTGCTCGGCCTGGAGGAACACGTCGCCATAAGTGACCTTGTTCTCGCCTTCGCCGCCGTTGAAGTTGAGGTCGTAGACATTGTCGACGCTCTGCACATACATGGCGAGACGCTCTAAGCCGTAAGTCAGCTCGCCGGAGACGGGATCGCTGTCGAAGCCGCCGACTTGCTGGAAGTAGGTGAACTGCGACACTTCCATGCCGTCGCACCACACTTCCCAGCCGAGACCCCAGGCGCCGAGCGTCGGACTCTCCCAGTCATCCTCGACGAAGCGAATATCGTGATTGTTGCGGTCGATGCCGATGGCGAACAGACTCTCCAGATAGAGGTCCTGTATGTCGGCCGGCGACGGCTTCATGATGACCTGAAACTGATAATAGTGCTGGAGCCGGTTCGGGTTCTCGCCATAACGGCCATCCTTGGGGCGGCGCGATGGCTGCACGTAAGCCGCGCGCCAGGGGTTAGGACCCAAAGATCGAAGAGTGGTGGCCGGGTGGAACGTCGCCGCGCCCACCTCCATGTCATAGGGCTGGAGAATGATGCAGCCCTGATCCGCCCAGAAGCGCTCAAGCCTCAGGATCAAGTCCTGGAAGGATGGCGCATCCTTGCGCCCCTCGGATTTCGTCTGCTTGTTCATGTCTGCTTCGGATGTCAGGAATCGGCGCGCCAGCGATTGCCCACGCAGGGCTAGGGAAACCACAGCTTGTGGAAGATAACAATGGCCGGGCCGTTAATGGCGGGCGTTCAGCGCATCTGCCTTGGGCGGTAGACGCCGGTCGCCGGATCCAGCTCAAGCTGCACGGCTTGATCGGGCTTGCTGCGGCCCATGGCCTCTTTCGCTGCGCGAAGCTCAGCCTCGACCCGGCCTTGATGCTTCCGCAGGACCCGGCGGATCAGCAAGACCCCGGCGGCCATGGCCATCCGAACGAGAGCTTGCCGCATGGCTTAGAGCCCGAAGCGCGCCCAGAGCGCGCGCGCCTCAATGGCCGAAATGACCCCTTCGGTGAGCTCACCTGACAAGGCGCCGAGGTTGAAGCCGCTACCATCCACGGCCACGCTCTTCTTGCGGCGGAACCAAGATGTGGATGGCCCCACGAGCTTAAAGCGCACGCCATCGCCATAGACCTCGCGCATTTTGGTGCGGAGGTCCGAGATGCCATCGACGAGCCCAAGATCAAGCGCGGCCTGACCGGTCCAGAACTCGCCGGTGAACAGCGCCTTTTCGGGCTTGTTGAGCTTGCCCTCTCGCCGCGTTTTGACGAGATCGATAAAGGCCTGATGCACATCGAGCTGGATCGCCTTGATGCGTTTCACGTCAGCAGACTTCTCGGGCAGAAACGGGTCGAGCACATCTTTGTTGGCGCCGGCGGTATAGACGCGGCGCTGCACGCCGATCTTCTCGATGAGCCCAGTAAAGCCGAAGGAGGCGCTGATGACGCCGATGGAGCCAATGATCGAGCTCTCGTCGGCGTAAATCTCATCGCCAGCACAGGCCAGCATGTAACCGCCGGACGCAGCCACGTCCTCGGCGAATACATAGACTTTGAGGTTCTTCTCCTC
>JAGPVD010000093.1 GCA_018067145.1 Methyloceanibacter sp. | reverse complement strand
TTTGACGGCAACGGAGAGCGCAACCAAGCTCATTTCTGAGACTATCAACGCTCCGAACGCACTGGCGACCGGGTGTATATTAAACTGCAACAGGCAGAAAAATAGAAACGCGAAGATGGGAACCTCTGCGGCACGCACCATGCCAATGCTGAACACGTCATTCAGAAGAATCCGGGTGAGAAATAGCGAAAAGCTAGGCAGGTTGTGCGTCGCATTCTCCTCCTCGAACGATGTACTCGCGAATTTTACCGGCGGATTTCCCACGATGGTGATCGGCTCGCCACCCCGCGAGCGCATTTGTCGCCGGAATTCTATATCGCTTGCCGGCGTGGAGACGCCCAGCAGGAAATTGGACGGGAACTGTCCATACTCGGCTACGCAGTTGTTGCCCGTGAAGAAGTTGTGGGGCATGTCGAGGCAGCGCAACCTGAAATGCTCGGCACCGCAGTCGAGCATGTTGGTGAAACACCCGTTCGACCAGAACACCTTGGAGTCCGAGGTCGCGAGCTCCGGGACAAGATTGAACATGACGTCACACTCAGAGGCCCCTAGCCGCGGGAAGCGCAAACCGGCCAGCGCCCGCAAGTACTGCCCGGTGATGGTCCAAGTCCATTGACTCTGGATCGCGTTCATCTTGCTCATGCGGTACATGAGGAGAGCACCTTTGAGCCCGCGCGATGGATAGAGCCCCGGCGAAGCGGCCGTGCAGCGGATGAACAAGCAACCCAACAAAGAGGTCACGACGACGGTGCCCCAGCCAACGACAAGCGAATAGAGCGTTAGGTCCGCGGCTATCTTAAGCAGCGGCGTCACCTCGAAATAATTACCGGAAAGCCCGATCTCACCGGCCGGGATCAAGTCTCTGGCGACAGCTAGAATCACTGCTGCGGGGATGACGGTGAGCGAGAGGGCCAAGAAGATCTGCATCAGTATATTGAGGGTCTCCAGCACCCAGATCGGATGCGCGTATTGGCAGATCTTGGCCGTGCGCTTCAACTCGGTGCAGCCGCCGCTGAGGCGTGCAGGCGCGCCCTCCCACATTTCGTGACAGCCCACGTTGCTGAGGATGGGGGTGAAAGGGGTGATCCAAGTGCCGCGTCCCACGGTCACATCGTTGGCGACTGCGCCCCGCATGCCGATCTTGCAACCACTTTCTAGGTGAATCGGACCGAGATGCAGGTTCTGTCCGACCCACCTCCCAGTTTGGATATAGGCTCCTGTCTGGATGGCGACATCGTCGTCGATAGTGAGTAGGTCGAGCGGCCCGGACAGGTACGCATCGTGCGCACATTGAAGGTTCTTGCCCACCCTTGCGCCGAGGTTCCGTAATGCGAAGGCCATCAAAGGCGCGCTGCGGTATAACGCACCAAGTGGCATGAGCACTGCGCGCTCAAGACGGCCAATGCACCAGACTCTGAGATGCATTTTGCTCCACTTAGGGTAGATGCCCGGCGTCACATTGTTCTTGTAGATATCGCCGCTGATGACGCCCTTCATAAGCATGACCCAGAGCAGGCTGACGAAGGGTGCCGAGAGGGCAATCGCGTAGAGGCCGATGCTGAGAAGGACGAACCCCCAGATACTCGCGGTCGCGAAGAAAGCCTTGACGTCGACCTCGGCGAAGGCGGCGAGGAAGACTAAATTGGCAGGCAAGTAGAGTAGACACGAGAAGAGGACCTGTAGCGTTGTGAAGTAGCCGACGGACAGGATCTCTGCCGCGGCCTCGTCACGATTGTCGCCGCGCTTTTCCGGCCTGGCCGGGGTCGCAGCGGCCTTCGAAATCTGCTGAAGTGCTCGAGGACGGTTGGCCACTTTTCGGGCGGTGTTGCAGTCACTGAGTAGCGCCCTGACAGGCACCAACCATCCCGCAGCTTGCAGTCTCTGGGCCAAGCGCGCGATCAGGATGGAGTGGCCGCCAGAATCGGCGAACCCATCGTCCAGCCTCAGCGGCGTTTCGAACACCCCTCTGCAAATCGCCAGCACCTCCTCGCACTCAGGCGCCATGTCGGCCTCAGCCTCGAGAGACTTATCCTCCATGTCGCCGCACGACCGCTCAGCTTCCGGCTGGGCCTTCCTCAAGAGGTGAGCAAGATCCGGCAGGCGGTCCCGGTCGATCTTCCCCGAGACCGGTTTCATGACGAATTTCTCCACCAGAAAGATCGTGGTCGGCACCGACGGCGCCGGGAGTTTCTTGGCGAGAGCCGTCTTTACCTGAGCGACCCACTTTTCCGGTGCGGGAGCGACCTCCCTGATCGCAGCCTCGCAGAGCGATGGTGCGGAGACGAAGGCGACGAGCGCGCCATTCTGGTAGTCCACAACAGCAGCCTCTATTTCGACGAACTGCGTTTGCAGAATGTCCTCGACGGCCTGTGCCTCGACGCGGTGCCCGCGCACTTTAAGTTGCGCGTCAATTCGCCCGAGGAAGTGCACGCGCTGGGTCTGGGTGTCGATCTTGCATTTGTCGCCAGTGCGGTAGAGGCGTCCGAACTGAGGATGCACGATGAACTTGCCCGCGGTTTGCTCTGGCAAGTTGCGGTAACCGCGGGCGACGTGAACCCCGCCAATGCAAAGCTCGCCGATCTCGCCATGAGGGAGCGGGCGAAGCTGGTCCACCTCGAGAATGACATAGGTGACGTTGGGGAACGGAGAGCCGATGGTAACGGGTTCCCCCGGCCGCAAGGATTGGCGGCTCGTGTCCGTACTCGCCTCCGTAGGCCCGTAGGTGTTGACGATCTGGCGCCTGGCGCGGGTCCAGGGCTCCACCAGCGCGCTAGGAAAGGCTTCGCCAGCCGGCACGACATAGCGGCAAATAGGATAAGGCAGGTCAAACTCGGGCGTCGGCGTGAGGGTGGTGAGCAGCACAGGCGGACAGAAGAGCACGGTGACCTCGGCCTCGCGCAGGACGGGGACGAGGTCCGGACCCGATCGGATCTGCTCCTTGGTGAGCATGACCACGGTGCAGCCCGATACCCAGGCGCTGTACATCTCAGAGATGCTACCGTCGTATCCGAGTGACGAGGAGAGCGAGGTCGCGTCCATACCGGGAGTAAGATCGAAATAATCGGCGTAGCTCAGTGCTAAGTTCACGTAGCCTGCGTGCGGACATTCGACGCCTTTAGGCATACCGGTGGTGCCACTCGTGTAAAAGATGGTCGCAAGGCGCTGTGTGGGGTCGTCCAGCCACGACGGCGGCTCTCTCGGCAGCAACGTCTCCGGTAGCGCCAACAGGTCAAGCGTCGGCAGGTCGCGGAACTTGTTTTGGCCGCGCGTGAGAATGACCGTCGGCTGTGCGTCGCTGAGCATGTGGGCCAGCAAAGCTTCGGGCAAGGTGGTGTCGAGGAACATCACCGTGCCGCCCGCCTTGAGGATGCCGAGGTGAGCGGCGACGATTTGCCAGTTGTCCTGCGACATAGCCACGGTCACCACCTGATCGGGCCCCGTAAGGAAGGGAGAAAGTGCCGCGGCCACGCGCTCCGCTTGCGCGTCGAGTTCGGCGTAGGTCAGAAACTCCCCAGTGTGAGGAATGTGCAACGCCGTATGCTCCGGAAATCTCTCGACGGACCGGCTAAAGACTTCCGTCAGCCAGCGGATCCCCCGCTGATGGGGGACGTTGACGATATCGCCGTCGAAGACATCAGTGAGACTGTAGGGGCAGGCGTCAGCGAAACCGTGCGGCTCTGACGCCCAAAGGTAGCGCCGCCACGCCACGAAAGTCAGTAGCAGAAACACTGCGAAGGCGCCTGCTAGGACAACTGCCGTCAAAGTCCGCCCTCATTCTCACGGCGCCACGCCCTTGAGAGCTCAAAGTCAACCTGCCGTTTCAATTTCAGATTGGCGCCCCGAGAGCGCGGCGAAGCAATATCAGTCAAAATATTTATCGAGGGGCCCAGATCGGCGGACGTCCAGGGTGACGCAATGGAATCCCCCGCCCAACATCTTCGAGTGCCGCAATTTAAGGGCGATGACATCAAGACCCTCCTTTTCCAGCACCTTTATGAGCGCCGTCTGGTCCCGATCGACGACGACCTGAGTGGGGCTGATGCTGAATGCATTCATATCAATCCAGTCGCTGCCAATGGCCTTCCGCATGTAATTTGCGTCATACGTCTCCGTATTCTCCATGGGCGGACTGTAAATGACTTTCCACTGCTTTAGGAATTCCGGCAGCGTATCGTCATTCACGCGAGCTGGATTGCAGAGGACCAGCCCCGGGCGCAGAGCCACAAAGGTCGAGTCAATGTGACTGCCATAATAAACATCCTTGAGGAAATGGACCCGAAACCTATCGCCCAAAATTGTCTGCAGCCAGTGACCGCCCATCTCGTTGCCTGTGGCGCTAACGAGGTAAAGCAAGTCCTGGCCGAAGCGGAGCACGTTCGCGGCGTCGAAGGCGGGCTCGTCATTGCGCGGCACGGGTTTGCTCATATCGACGTCGAAGAGCTTGTCCAGAAGCATGGGCTTTGGCGCCGCATACCACCTGGCGCCCGAGTTCATATACTCAAGCAACAGCTTGCGGTAGCTGTACGTTTCCTGAGATCGGCTGCGGATTACATTGGGCGTTTCGATAATCTGGTCACCGACGACCATCATGATGTCGCGCGGGCAATAGTTGTAGTAGCCCTGCGCTTCCCAGTTGATCGTCGAGAACGTGACCTCATGCGGCCAAGTCTCCGGCCGCCTCACGGTAACGCCCATGCCTTCCAAGACCTGGACGAACTCGTTCAGGTCGTCTTCGGTCTCCTCAATTACCCGCTGGTCAAAAGAGCCGCGCGGAATTTCGTCGAGCGACCGGTCGGGAAATTCCGCAAGCTGAGTGCTTCGGTCAGGCGTCGGAAATCGCGCGCGCAGAGGATTGCCGACAATAACTTCTTCCAACTGATCCCATTCATTGCAACTCCACACACGCGACATGGACTCCGCCCCCCCTGCTCCGCCTTGCACTCGGACCACTTCTTACCGCGGCTCTTTCAAATTGCCGCCTCACCACCGCGTAGAATTGCTGAAAAAGTCAGGCAGCGCAATTCCTTCGCCCGACGCCGTGGCTGCCTCTAGGACGAAATTCCCCACGGCTAGATCGAGAACGCCGAGTCCGAAAGGCGAGAATATGCGCGGCCTATTGCGATCCGGCTCGATCTTTTTTTCGAGAACATCGACAAGAGTCCCGCCAATGAAGGTCCTATTTCCGGTAGCCATTTCCGCCAGATGGAGCGAGGTATTTGCTTTCAGGCAGTGCTCCACATCATCCACGATGTTTTGCGACGCGAGGATCACATTCGCGCAAATGTCGCGCAGCGATAGATGCAAGATAGTCGGCGCATGCGCGAGCAGCCCTTCGTCGGAAAGATACGGGTCAGTTGCGGTTGTGGTGAAAACGATCAGAGAGCTACCCCGTATCGTGTCATCCAAACTCTCCTCGACACTTGCATGGATTCCATGCTGTTCGCGAAGCCAGGTGCTGAGGTGTTCAGCCTCATGGCGATCGAGGTCGTAGAGAGCGACATCGCGAAATTGCCAATTCCGGAACAGCAACCATTCGACCGTTGCACGAGCGATGATTCCAGTTCCGACAATACCAAGGGTACCCACAAATGGGTGCGGCGAGATGTGCTCCGCCGCCAGCGCAGCGGACGCCGCCGTGCGCGTGGCGCTGATGAGCGAAGCTTCCATGCAAGCCAGGGGGAAGCCCGTCGTGGCATCATTCAGAATAAGAATTGCCGAGGCTCGAGCCAAGTTGTTAGCCCGGTTGTCCGGAAAACTTGCGATCCATTTGATGCCGCTTTTTTTAACGCTGCCACCGAGATGCGCCGGCAGCGCGATGATGCGAGCGTTGGGCTTGTCCGGATAGCGGAGGAAGTAGCTGTCCGGATTTACCGAATCGCCGGAAGCGTGCAGACGGTATGCGTCTTCGACGACGCCAAAAATCTCGTTCTTACTGCGGTCGATTACGTGCTTAACGGCCGAGCCCGGCAGCACGTAGAAAGTCGGAATGGCTGGCACGTTTGCGTCCTGATCTGCTCGCTATTCGGCCGCGGCGGGGTGAGATGCTGTTGCGAAACTAGCATCGTATGCAGCGATACTCTCCGCCCAGGCCCCGTCATAAATCGTGTCTAGATATTTTTCGCCAAGGTCTGGGGAGATTGCGACGACAGTGTCTCCTCGTGCGAACGCCGGTCCTATCTGTTGCACCGCAGCCAAGACCGTTCCTGTGCTCCCCCCAACGAGCAAGTGATGATCGCGAACCAAGGAAAGACACGCTTCGATGGTTTTGCGTTCGTCCATCACGACAACCTGGTCGGGATTGGCTAAATCCGCGAGTTCCGGTCTCACGCTCGCGCCGATCCCGGGGATATGCCGCTTCCCAGGCATCCCTCCGAAAGTGACCGACCCCGCCGGCTCAACCGCTACAATTTTGACCTTCGGGAACCGGCCGCGAAGCCCTTCAGAGATTCCGGCGAGCGTCCCAGTGGTGCCGGTCCCTACAAAAATCCAATCGATCTTGTCAAACTCCCGCGCGATCTCGTTAGCGGTTTCCTCGGCATGTACGTTCTTGTTGGCGAGGTTCGCATATTGGTTGAGCCAGACGGCATTCGAATTGGATCTGAGTATTTGATCTATTGCCTCAATTCGACTTCCCAAATATCCACCGACGAGGTCACGCTCTTTGACTATGACAACCCTACCGCCGTAGACCTCTATGCCTCTTATGTTGCTGCGATTGGCGATGGGATCCGTCACGCAAATAAATTCGTAGCCCTTTACAGCACAGACCAGGCTGAGCGCGATGCCCAGATTTCCCGACGAGGATTCAACAAGAACCGTCTTGCCTGGTTGCGCCATACCGCGACGTTCCAGGTCTTCGACTAAGGCCGTCGCAGTTTTGATCTTAATCGAGCCGGTTACATTGAAGCCTTCCAATTTCAGGAATATGTCGTGCCCGGCAACGAAGTTGCGTAAACGGTAAAATAGGTCGCGAAAGACCAGGTCCAAGGGCGACTCGATGATCACAGCGGGCTGTCCTTTCCGAAAATTCCATCCGGCCTGGAATCGCATTGTAAGGCAGAATCAGCGCATCATTGAGAGCGATGTTTGCGATCCTGTACGCGCTTTGAATGTTCGTCGCCGACAGGTGTTGTCACATTAAGTCAAAAAGTCAAACTAGGTGGGATCGAACCTGGTCGACCATAGCGTTTCATCATCCTCTTGAGAAACTTCAGTGCCGCCTTGCGATCTCGGCGTTACGTAGCAAAGGGCATTGTCAGACAAACCAGAGCGAGCCTGGGAAGGGTGCTGGTCTGAGGCGTTCAGGCCGCCAGCTGACGCCACTCGGCCAAGGCCGCAGAACGGTTCTGTTTGAAGATATCGCGACGGTTGAGGTGACGGTCCTTGTTGAAGTGATTGTGGATCGAAGCGTGGGCGGCGGCGAACTTTTGGAGAGTTTGCATGCTCCTGAACTTCGCCATCGCTCGTTCTCGTCGTCGGAATGGCTGGTGTGAATTCTCCGCCCGGTTG
>JAGPVD010000090.1 GCA_018067145.1 Methyloceanibacter sp. | reverse complement strand
CCCGCGTGCGCGCCCGCTCGCCGAAGATTTCGAGAATGAGGCCGGTCCGATCGAGCACCTTTGCGTTCCAGACGTTTTCGAGATTGCGTTGCTGCACGGGCGTCAGTGGATGATCGACGATCACAAGCTCGGCGTTCTCGGCGCTCACGAGCGCAGCAAGCTCCTCGACTTTACCGGCGCCGAATAATGTCGCGGGCTTCGGTTGCGGTACAGGGATGACCCCATTCGCCCGCACGTCGAGATTGATAGCGACCGCCAGCCCGACGGCCTCATCGAGACGGGCTTGCGGCGTGCGATCGGGTGCATCAAGGCTATCGCCCCGCGCGTCCTTTGCCGGCTTCTTGTCGAGGATCGGCGCGAACACGACCGCGGCAACGCGCCCCTCGGGACGCATGCCATGTGTCTTGCGCCCAGCCCGCCCCTTTTTACGTTTCACTTTTTTCGGGCTGGTTGGACGCAATTACTCAGCTTCACCTTCGGTGTCTGTGATGTTGGCCAGCTGAATGGGCTGACCTGGCATGATGGTCGAAATAGCATGCTTGTAGACGAGCTGAGAATGACCGTCTCTGCGCAAGAGAACGCAGAAATTATCAAACCACGTCACGACGCCCTGAAGTTTCACGCCGTTCACAAGAAATATCGTGAGCGGCGTCTTGCTCTTCCGAACGTGATTGAGAAATGTATCTTGAAGGCTTGGCGTGCGTTCTGTCGCCATGGGCTTCCCCGTCCCTTTTGGTCCACGCGTACGCTTGTTAGTGGCGCCGGAATCTTGCTCAACCGACCCCTTGAGTGCATTAGACGCGATTGCAAGGCGATTCCGCAAGTATTCTGATTCAGAAGGCCTCTAACTGACTGCCCCCCCCGACGGCACAGCCAGGCATCAGTCTGCTAACGCACGGCGGCGCCTCGTTCGTTCGAATTGACGCCAAGGGCCCGGAGTTTCCGGTGGAGAGCTGAGCGCTCCATGCCCACAAACTCGGCAGTACGAGAGATGTTGCCGCCAAAACGGTTGACCTGAGCGACGAGATATTCGCGCTCGAATATTTCCCTGGCGTCGCGCAGAGTCAGTGACATCAGATGCTCTCCTTCCGCCCCGTTCGTCGACATTGGGACGGGCGACGCGATCTCGTTGGGCAACATTTCCGCCGTCACGAGCGTGTCGACGTCCCCGCCAACCAAGATCATGAGGCGCTCGACGTTATTGCGCAGCTGCCGGACATTGCCTGGCCAGTCATGGGACTGAAGCACGGCCATCGCGTCCTCGCCGATACGCCGGGGCGGTAGGCCGGACGCGACGGAGATCGTCTGCACGAAATAGCGCACAAGGTCGGGTACGTCCTCGCGCCGTTCGGATAGCCCAGGCACCTCGATCGGAACCACATTCAAGCGATGATAGAGGTCCTCGCGAAGGCGCCCCGCCACCATTTCCTTTTGGAGGTCGTGGCTCGTGGACGAGACGATGCGCACATCCACATGCACTTTGGTTCCGCCGCCAATGCGCTCGAACCGCTGTTCCACGAGCACGCGCAAGATCTTGGCTTGCGTCTCGAGGGGCATGTCGGCGACTTCGTCGATATATAGCGTGCCGCCGTGGGCCTCCTCCAATGCGCCGACCTTGCGGGCTGTCTCGGCTCCCTCCTCCGTACCGAACAGCTCTAGTTCCATACGGTCGGGGACCATGGCGGCTGCGTTGAGGACGACGAATGGCCCCTCGGCGCGGCCCGATTTTGTGTGCATCACGCGCGCGGCGAGTTCTTTGCCGCAACCCGACGGGCCGGTGATCAGGACGCGGCTATTGGTGGGCGCAACCCTTTCGATAGCTTGGCGGAGCTGACCCATGGCGGCCGAGCGGCCGATCATCTCGAATGAATATGTGCTTCGCTCACGCAGCTCGCGGTTCTCGCGCCGCAACCGCGAGGCCTCAAGCGCGCGCGTCGTAATTAGGACGAGCCGGTCGACCTTGAAAGGTTTCTCGATATAGTCGTAAGCGCCGCGTTGGATCGCTGCTACTGCGGTTTCGATATTGCCGTGGCCGCTGATGATGATGACCGGCAGATCAGGGTTGGCCTTCTTGACGCGATCGAGAAGTTCGAGCCCGTCGAGTTTTGACCCCTGCAGCCAGATATCGAGAATGACGAGCGAAGGCCGCCGTTCCTCGATCAACTGGAGGGTTTGGTCGCTGTCCTTGGCAAGCCGTGTTGCATGCCCCTCGTCTTCGAGGATGCCTCCGATCAGCTCCCTGATATCGGCCTCGTCATCGACGATCAGGATGTCAGACGCCATGAGTTATTTCCTCTTCATCCTCGGCCGTTTCGGACGCGCTTGCGCGGGCGGATGAATCTGGTGCGGGTTTGGCGTCGTCCGTCTCCAGTTCATCGCGGTCCAAAATCGGCAGGTCCATTCGTACTGATGCTCCTAGCACTTTTCGGTTGTGCTTCGGCGCATCGGCCAACCGTAATTTGCCGCCATGTTGCTCTGTGATCCGCTGCACGATCGCGAGCCCAAGCCCGGTGCCCTTGGTGCGCGTGGTCATGTAGGGCTCGACCAGACGGTCGCGGTTTTCGTCTGGCAGGCCGCAGCCATTGTCGATGACGGTGATGTGGACGCTGTCGCCTTTGGTGTTGACCTTGGCGGTAATTTGCCCGCTTCCGGCGCGGTCCGGGTCGGCCTCCACAGCGGTGTCGATGGCCTCGCTCGCGTTCTTCACGAGGTTGGTTACCGCCTGGGTCAAGAGGCGCTGATCGGACATGGTCATGACCGGCTTCTCGGGCAATTCGAGTTCGAACTTGATGTCCGATCGGCTCACCTGGAACAGGAACACGGCCTCGCGCACGATCTCGCGTACGTCGTGAAGCGCCATGACCGGCTTTGGCATGCGCGCGAAGGAGGAGAACTCATCCACCATGCGTCCGATATCCGACACTTGGCGGATGATGGTGTCGGTGCATTGATCGAAGACCTCCCGGTCCTTGGTGATCGAGTCGCCGTATTTGCGGCGAATTCGTTCCGCCGAGAGCTGGATCGGTGTCAGCGGGTTTTTGATCTCATGGGCGATGCGGCGCGCGATATCTGCCCAGGCTGTGCTGCGCTGGGCGCTAACGAGTTCTGTGATGTCGTCGAAGGTCACGACGTAGCCTTGGCCGGCGCCTTCGCTGGTGACACGGACGGCGAAATTCCGCTCCGCTCCGCCGCGGCGCAACGTGACCTGGTCAGTGGCAGCCCGCTTTTTTTGTTCCTCGGCGTTTTTTAGATAAGGCGCGAATTCTGGTACGGCCTTAACCAGTTTCGTGCCTGTAAGCTTTTTCTCTTTCACGCCGAGCAATGTCTCGGCGGAACGGTTGACGAGATTGACGGTGCCATCGGTGTCGACGCCGACGACGCCTGCCGTGACGCCAGACAGCACCGCTTCCATGAAACAGTTACGTTCATCGAGCGTTGCATTGGCGCCGACCAACTCGTCACGTTGGCTCTTAAGTTCGGACGTCATGGTGTTGAACGTGGAGCCGAGTACGGCGAGGTCGCCGTCGGCTGGATTGACGTCCACCTTGACGCCGAGATTGCCCTCGGCGATTTCCTCGGCCGCGCCCATGAGCTGACCGATTGGCGCCACGAGGCGGTTGGCAAACCACATGCCGATCCAAATGGCCGACAACAGAAGCGTCAGCGCCATCGCCACATACATAAGGCCGAAGGCCACCTGCACGCCAGCGCGCCGTTGTTCGAGCATTTGGTACTCGGCGACGTTGGCGCGCGTCGCGCGCAGCTGTTGAAGCACGCGCGCGTTCACCGGCCGGATTACGTAGAGGAAGGTATCGTTGAAGTTGGAGAGACTCTTGATGGCGCCGACCATGCTGGTCTGTCCGGGGGCAATGACAATCACCTGCCCCTTCTTGGCAAGCGACATGGCCTCTTTAGGTGGAGCCCGATACGGAAACTCCGGCGACGATGCGGCCGTTGCGAGGATATTGCCGCTGCCGTCGATCAAATAGGCGACGGGCAGCGCGCGGATGGCGGCTTGGGCGGTCAGGAAATTTCCGAAGCCTTGCGGTTGCGACTGCACCAGGTTCACCGCCTCGTCGATGTCCTTGGCCATGCCGACAGTTTCGGAGCGGATCACCTGTCCGTGCTCCTGGAGATAGGCCGTGGCGACGTCGATGGAGTTCTGGATGATCGACTTGGTGCGGAACGAGAACCAATGGTCGAGACCGCGGTCGAGCGACACGCTCGCGAACACCGCGAGCAGGATCGCCGGCACGACGGCAATCACGCTGAACAGGCCAACGATGCGGACATGAAGCTGAGCGCCGGCCACATGGCGGCGTCTGTCGAGCCACAGCCCGGTTATTTGCCAGGCGATGGTTCCTAGCATCGCCAGGACGAGAAGAAGGTTGATCAGAAGCACGCCCACAACCACGGTGTGGTTGGGCACGATGGGAGTTAGCCCGGTGAGGATCAGATAGGTGGCAAGTCCCGAACACAGGGAGAGCACCATGGTGATCAGGCCGACGGTGAAGGGCAGCGAGCGGCGTGAGCGCGGTCCCGACGCCGATTTTTCGGCTAGATCAGAGTTGGCGGCGCCCCGCGGACTAAAAAATCCCTTGCGCTTGACCGGCTCTTGCGAGGTGTGGACGACGCTGGGCAACCGCTTTCCCCTGGCTTTCCCCTAGAATCCGGGGCTACGCCGGTTTCTTCCTGTCTGGAGCGTTCGCCTCGGCAATGGTGCAATAAAATCACAATGTGGCCCTTTGGCGACATTCTATCCGGCGCAGGACCCGTGACCTATGCCGGTCAACGGGTTCAGCCCCATGGATAAGGTGGTGCGTATGCCAATTATCCAGGTCAGATGCCCGGTGTGCGGATCACTTTAATGCCGAGATCCCGGATTTTCTTACGCAACGTGTTGCGATTGAGCCCGAGAAGGTCGGCGGCGCGGATCTGGTTGCCCCGCGTGGCGGCGAGCGCGGCGGTGATCAGTGGGAACTCAACCTTGCGCAGGATACGGGTGTAGAGCCCGGCCGGCGGCAGGTCTTGGCCGTAGCCCATGAAATGGTCGGAGAGGTAGCGCTCAACGGATTCTGACAGGTCTCCGGTTTGCTCCGCGTCGTCAGGAAAGGGCGCGCGGGCGGCCGTGGAGAGTTCGCTTTCCACCATATCGGCGGTGACGATGTCCTGAGCGTAGATCGCTGACAGGCGCCGCACCAAATTTTCAAGCTCGCGCACGTTGCCGGGCCAATGATAGCGTTTGAGCCGGTCGATGGCGGCGGGCTCGAAGCTTGTCGGCGGCAATCCTTCTTTTTCGGCGATCGAGAGGAAGTGGCGCACGAGATCGGGGATGTCCTCAAGCCGCTCGCGCAAAGGCGGCAGCCTGAGCGGCACCACGTTCAGCCGGTAATACAAATCTTCGCGGAAGAGACCCTGGTCGATTTGCTGCTGCAGCTCGCGATTGGTGGCGGCAATGATCCGCACATTCGTGCGGATCGGTGTGCGGCCGCCGACCATCGTGTACTCGCCCTCTTGGAGGACGCGTAAGAGTCGTGTTTGCGCCTCCATGGGCATGTCGCCGATCTCATCAAGAAACAGCGTGCCGCCCTCGGCTTGTTCGAAGCGGCCGGTGTGCTGCGTCTGCGCCCCGGTGAAGGCCCCCTTCACATGGCCGAAGAGTTCGGACTCGATGAGTTCGCGCGGGATCGCGGCCATGTTGATCGCGACGAACGGCCCGTTGCGGCGCTTGCCGTAATCATGGAGCGCGCGTGCGACAAGCTCCTTACCCGTACCGGACTCACCCGAAACCATGACGGTCAAGTCGGTCTGGGTCAGCCGGGCGAGGACGCGATAGATGTCCTGCATGGCCGGGCAGCGGCCAATGAGGGGCAGTCCATCATTCGATTCCTCTGACGGGCGTTGCACCTTTTTGCGAGGCTCTGCCAGTGCGCGGCCGACCACGGAAACGAGCTCATTCAGATCGAACGGCTTCGGCAGATACTCGTAAGCTCCGCGCTCCGCAGCAGTGATCGCGGTCATGAGGGTATTCTGCGCGCTCATCACGATGATCGGCAATTCGGGCCGCAGCTTCTTCACCCGAGGAATGAGATCGAAGGCATTCTCGTCAGGCATCACCACATCGGTGATGACAAGGTCCCCATCGCCTTGGCTGATCCAACGCCAAAGAGTCGCGGCATTGCCGGTGGCACGCGGTGCGTAACCCGCACGCGCCAAGGCCTGGTTTAGGACGGTGCGGATCGCCGCGTCGTCGTCGGCGATGAGGATATTCCCTTTGCCCATTTTTCTAAACCTGTGTTTTTGTTGTTGCTCGCACCGGACCGTTGTCTGCCATCGGCATCAGTACGCGAAAGACCGTGAATCGAGGACGGGGCTCGCATTCGATAATCCCACCATGGTCGCCGACAATCTTGGCCACGAGCGCGAGCCCGAGGCCGGTGCCGGATGGTTTGGTGGTGATGAAGGGATCGAAGAGGTTCTGCATGAGGTCTTGAGGCACGCCGGCTCCGTTATCCTCAACCGCGATCTCAAGCGGCAGGCTAACGCGGGCTTGGCTGCCCGGTACCGAAAGGCGCACGCCTGGCCGGAAGGCGGTGGTCAGCGTGATCTGGCCGTCGGTGCGGTCCTCGCCGATGGCTTCGGCGGCGTTCTTGATGAGGTTGAGGAATGCCTGGATGAGCTTGTCGCGGCTGCCCGGGAGCGGTGGCAGTGATGGGTCGTAACTCTCGACGATCTTGATGTGTCGAGCAAAGCCAGTGCTGGCGATTTGCTTCACATGATCCAGCACGTCGTGGATGTTCACTGGCTCACGCTCCAGCGGCCGTTCATCCCCGAAGATTTCCATGCGGTCGACGAGTTTGCAGATGCGATCGGTTTCGGCGCAGATGAGCTGGGTTAGCGTGCGATCCGAATCGGCGAGGTCGCTCTCCAAAAGCTGGGCGGCCCCTCTGATGCCTGAGAGTGGATTCTTGATTTCATGGGCGAGAACGGCGGCGAGGCTGGAGACGGAACGGGCCGCGCCGCGATGGGTGAGCTGGCGCTCGATCATTTGCGCCATGCTGCGTTGTTGCAGCATTACCATCACTCTGTTTGTTGCCTCAGGAAGCGGTCCGGCATAGAGGTCAACGAGCTTCGGAGCGTCGAAGCGGAACGAGCCAAGCTCGACGCCATACTCGTTCACGGTTGTGCCGTTGCGTTGCACCTGCTCGACAAGCGCGATCAGTGGAGAGCCGAAAGCAACCACGTCGCGGAGATCATGGCGGCAGAGAACACCCGCGCTCATCTGAAAGAAATC
>JAGPVD010000078.1 GCA_018067145.1 Methyloceanibacter sp. | reverse complement strand
CAATAGTGCTCGACCGGATCGTGATCCCCGACGATGTTCGTCAGAACATTTCGGTGCGTCTGACGCCCGGCTCCTCGCTGGTGATCGCCGACACGGCCATCAATTCAGCAACCCTGCCGAAGGGCGCGGACTTCCTGGTGTGGGACATCAGTCAGCCAGCGAAGGTCCATCGCGCAAGCACCGCAAGGCCCCGCGCACGAAAGAGGCGGCGTGTCACCACGCAGCGCCGCGTCGCACCAAGCCGAGCGCGCCGCTATATTCGCAGGCCGGGCTGGCCCTTCTAGCGCTCGCTCGCATCCTCCCCTAGCGCCACTCTGCGAGGCCACGTTCGCCTGGACGAGATCACGTCCGGACGCTGCTGGGTGAGGTGTTGCTATCCGAGGGGCTTACGCTGTCTAGCAATTCACGCGCACCGACGCCGAGGCCTCTGAGGCATTTCAGGGTCGGGGCGACCGAAGCGCCCGCAGAGATTACCCTGTCCGCGGTAACGAACAAGACCGAGCCGGACCGCGGATCAGGCGCGCCGGGGATATAGACCGTAAGGAGCCCATTTTGGAGCTCTTCAATCCTCAAACCTATTTGCCAGGCGTCATCAAGGCGCACGAGAACGGCGGGGTAACCCTCTTCATCCTCGACGCCAAGGATGCTCTCACCTGTGCTTTTGAGCATCTCGTAGCCCGGAATTTTTGACAGGACAGCCTCTTCCAATCCGTCCACAAATTTTTGAGCCAACGGCGTACGGGCGAAGAGCCCGGCGAGAAAGCAGAACAGCACGATCACAATGATGGCCAACAGCAGCGGCGTCTGCATACCCACGATCGACTCGACCGGAATGTTTTCCGCCAAGGGATCCATGAGCTTGTGCGTAATGGCGAGCGCCTTACCGAAGACGGCGACCATCACAACGATTGGCACCATAAACAGTAGGCCGCCGATCAGTGTCGTCCGTAGAAATGGAAAAATGGATTTCATTGTTCACGATTCCCTGTCGTGACACGTCGCCGAACGGGCGCGCTGGCTGCCCCCAATTGAGCCTCCATCTGCAACATTAGATTGGCAGCGGTTCATGCGCCAGCGGCTGCGCCGCTGTCAGCCTCCCACGTCCGAGTTGCAGCCGCGATTGGACATAAGAGCAAAGCCGCCGCACGTGCCTCAGCAGTACCCAGATGTAGGAAGGCCGGAGGACTTGTGGGTACATTGTGATTGGTCGAAGCGGCTCCGGGCTAGAAGTGTCAGCAGCTGCTTCGGTGGCCAGAGTTCTCAAGCTCTGTCGCCGGGGCGAATACCGTCAAGGCCCGACTGATCGACATGAAGGAGATGGCAGTAAATGCAAGCGAAGCTTTTCACCCCTTTGCAACTTGGTGACCTGACATTGCCCAACAGAGTTGTCATGGCGCCGCTGACCCGAAATCGCGCGCTACCCGACGGAGATGTGCCGCACGATCTAAATGCCAGATACTACGCGCAGCGCGCTTCGGCCGGTTTGATCATCGCCGAAGCGACGCAGATCTCGCCCGAAGGCAAGGGCTATATTCAAACGCCGGGTATCTACAGCGACGCGCAGGTGGCAGGCTGGCAGAAGGTAACAGACGCAGTCCACGCCAAGGGCGGGTGCATCTTCCTCCAGCTTTGGCATGTGGGACGCATCAGCCATGTCTCGTTGCAGCCAGACGGACAACAGCCGGTCGCGCCGTCACCGATGACCGCTAGTGCCCAGACCTTCATCGAAACCGGATTCGCGGATGTCTCGGAGCCGCGGGCGCTGGAGACGGACGAGATCGCGCGGTTGCTCGACGACTATCGCAAGGCGGCCGAGAACGCGAAAGCGGCAGGGTTTGACGGAGTCGAGCTTCACTCGGCCAACGGCTATTTGCTCGACCAGTTCTTGCGCGACGGGACAAACAAGCGCACCGACGCCTATGGCGGCAGCGTCGAGAACCGCACGCGGCTCCTCGCGGAGGTGCTGGACACGATCACAAAGGTATTCTCGCCGAAACGCGTGGGCGTGCGCTTCAGCCCGTTCTCGGCCTTCAACGACATGTCCGACAGCGACCCCATGGCCACGTTCGCCACGGCTGTAGCGCGGGCGAACGATGCAGGGCTTGGCTACCTTCATCTAGTCGAGGGCGAGATGGCCCAGTCGCGCAATCTGCCCCCCGAAGCTGACATCGCCAAGCTGCGCGCCGGTTTCGACGGCGCCTATATGGCGAACAACGGCTATAACCGCCAGCTGGCGATCGAAGCGGTAGAGTCCGACGCGGCCGATCTCATTGCCTTCGGGCGCCCGTTCCTCGCCAATCCGGACCTGGTCGAGCGGCTAGAGAAGGATGCACCGCTCAACGAGCCGGACCAAACGACGTTCTACGGCGGCGATGCACGAGGCTATACCGATTACCCGACGTTGGAGGAGGTAACGGCCTGATTGATAAGACTTGCTCAGTCCCCAGACCAACCCACCTGAAGCCGTGATCAATCGTGCGGCGTAAGCTCAGCGCCTTTCGGCGTAGTCTCTGAAACGCGGTGAGGGTACTTCTCGATCAGGCGCATGTGGTCCCGCAGGGTGTTCTGAACCGGCGTCACCGCGAATAGTCCCGGATAGAGCTGTCCAAACTTCTCCCCTGGATCACGCATGACGTTGTAAAAATCCATGCCCGGCAGCCCGCCATGGCCTTCCGTTATGTGGACCTTGAAGTCCTCATACCGGATGGCCCCGAGGACACCGCCGCTGTAGTGGAACATCATGTTCCGCCGGCCATGGTCTTCGCCAAGCAAGAGGAGCGCTGTCTGATCGACGCCGTCCGTGACCCGGTCGTCGGGGATTTTGTCGAGCGCTCCACCCAAGCGGGCAGCCGTCGTGAACAGGTCAGTGAGGTGTAGGATGTCTACCGGGTCCTGGTTGGGCTCAATCATACCGGGCCACCAGGCCATCGCTGGCACGCGCACACCGCCCTCCAGAACATCACCCTTGCCACCGCGCAGCCAGGAGTAACCGGAGTTCGGGTAGAAGGCGTACATCGGTCCGTTATCGCTGATCCAGACGACGAGCGTGTTCTCCGCGATGCCTTCGGCCTTCAAGGTGTCGAGCAATTGCCGCACGTGCGCGTTGTGGGCCGCCATCTCCGAAGCCTGAGCGTTCACCTTGTCGACATGCTTGTCGTTATGGTGGGCCTTCGAGCCCTGCAATTGTTGGGTATAGGTCGCCCAATAGATGAAGAACGGCTTGTCATCCTTGGCGTTGTCCTTGATGAAAGCGGTGATCTGCTTGATCGACTCTGCCTCAAAGGCTTCCTGCCGGTCCGGACCAAGTTTGCCGGCAGCACCCTCGACTGGCTTGCGCCCTTCGCCCTTGCGCCCGACGAACGCGGCCTCCGTCAGATCGATCCCCGTGCGCTTCTTGTATTCCTCTGCCCCAGGGAAATCATAGAACATTGCCTTCATGGGGTTAGGTGCATCCTTGTACATATCGAAAGAGGCTTGCCAATTGTCTGGCGCGCCGTTCCACATGCCATAGTACGCGTAGTCATAGCCCTGGTTCTCCGGCGCGTGCTCGGGCTCTTCCCCAAGGTGCCACTTGCCCCACATGGCGGTAGTGTAACCCGCCTCGGATAGCACTTCGGCCACCGTCACTTCCTTGCCCGAAAGCCCGTCCGTTTGTCCTGGCCAGAGTACGGACAGCAGCCCGGTGCGAACCGGATGGCGGCCGGTGTTGATGGCAATTCGCGATGGCGTGCAGGACGGTTCCGCATAGGCGGTCCAGAAGCGCATGCCCTCAGACGCGAGCTTGTCCAGTTCTGGTGTTGGCGTGCCGCGGTGCTTGCCGCCGCCCTGCCAACCCATCTCGCCCCAGCCCACATCATCGGCGAGAATGTAAATGATGTTCGGTTTCTTGCCGAACTTCTGCTCCAGGGCCGCGAGCTTCTCGTCGATGATCTCATCCTCCTGCACCCATTTGGCCTTGTTCTTCTCCTGGTGAGCCAAGAAGGGCGCATCGGGCTGAAAGGCGGTTGCCGTCGCTACTTGGTAAGCTAAGGCGAGCGCGCTGATCCCAATCGTGACAGAAAATCTTTGAATACTTGGGCGTCTAAACATGTTTCACGCTCCTCCTGGCTGCACTTTTGACCCAGTGTGCCGTCTTTTCGGGCATTGTCAGAGCAAAATTCTAAATACTTGGAGCGGCCATCGAACCGCTCAGATTGACTCAGAAAAATGCAGGAAAATCAATGGCCACGAAATCCGGTTCTGACGTTTTGGCAAAGTAAACGAATTTGCTCTGACAATGCCCGGAGCGTGGTTAGCGCACGCATTCCCAGAGGTGGTCGTCGTCGTCCAGCCGGTCGAGTTCCATGCCCTTGAAATCGCCGCGGGAGACAACCCCCAGGATATTGCCGTCTTTGACGACCGGGAGATGACGGAAGCCGCGATCGCTCATCTGCCGTAGCGCATCGATGGCATGGACGGTTGGGCCAGTGGTCACCGGGTTGCGGGTCATGGCGTGGGCTAGTGGGGTGGCCTCGGCGCTTCT
>JAGPVD010000190.1 GCA_018067145.1 Methyloceanibacter sp. | reverse complement strand
TCTCCGCGGCAAACATCGGACCGAAACGGTTCCACCAGTACCGAACCGTCTCGTGACAAATGTCGATGCCACGCTCAAAGAGCAGGTCTTCGACCTGCCGCAGCGATAGCGGATGTACATCATCACCGTGAGGCGAATCACCTCGGGCGAGCTGTTGAAATAGCGGAAGGGATTGCGCATCGACGGAGGCTAAGGAACCTCGCCAGGAGGCTCAAGCCGATTTGCTCTGACAATGCCTGCGGCGTCCTTGTCGCCGATTTTTCAGTAGTCCGACAATTGATCTAGTGACCCTCTAAAACGTCCTTCAGGACTGCAGCGCTACTGTGTTGTTCGTCCTTGGCGGCAAATACCAGAGTTACTGGGCCACGCCTGCACAACGCGCGCAGTTGATCGATAGCATCCTGCTTCTCGGCCAGTTCGGTCCGATAGCGCTCTTGGAATTCGCTCCAGCGTGCCAGATCGTGACCATACCACTTGCGTAGTTCAGGACTGGGAGCGATGTCCTTAAGCCAATCATGCAAACCCGCTTCGGCTTTTGTCACACCACGTGGCCATAGGCGTTCCACGAGAATGCGATAGCCGTCGGTCTTTACGACCGGCTCATAGATTCGCTTGATGCGATACATTGAGAGGCGCTTTCGCGCTAACTAAGATTTCTCGTCTAGCAGCTGCTCGAGTTCAGCTGCGCGTTGGGCAGCCGCAGCAAAGTCGGGCCAACGCTCCAGAGGATATTGGAAACCGCCGATATGGCGAAGAAAAAGCTGGAGTTGAAATTGCCGAGGCCGAAGTCGGTGCTGTCGCCGCGAGATAGCGGCGGCTGATACACAATTGGAAGAATATCCTCATTCAGCTTGGATAGCCGGCTGGACATTGAGAATGTTCTGATTGTTATCGAGGCGACCCACATTGAAGTTCGTATTGTTCTGGAAGGGCACCTAAATCAGATTTGCGATCGGGTTCTGGGATTGCTTAGCGAAGAACGCGGCCGGAACAATATTTTCAAAAGGGCGCGGTTGAAGACAACTGCGCCCTTTTGATTTCTAACGTACGGCTCTATCTGGCCGGACCTTGTAAGGATGATGCGATACCGGGAACGAATAGCCGGATGGTCAGTTCCAAACGTTACTGAAGTGGATATTTTGTAAGCACAAAATCCTTCCCGATCGTGTGGCACCCCGAACAAAGCGGAACTCCGTTCCCTGCGGCAACAGGGCTCGATCCGTCGGTCGTGCTGGTGATCTCGTACCAAAACCAGCCTTTGCCAGCTTCGCTGTCTGCCGCTGTCTTCACCATGACCGCCCAACCCTGAAGATTACCATCGGCGTCGTACATCTCTTTCACTATCCCTGCACCTTCCGGGTGCGTTGCCTCGTCGGCTTTAAGAGATGCGTCCATCTTCGGATCCAAGAAAACTCGTACTGGCAATCCCACTTTCGTATGTGGTCCAAGGGAGGGATGGTTGGATGATTCCTTGGCTGTGAATTGCTTGTAGGTCGCTTCCTGGAGGTATTTGAACAGTTCGCCCACCTCCGTGGGAATTGCGCTTTCTATGATGGGGGTGTCGGCCGTTGGCTGAGTAATGTCAGCCGTCTTGTCCATCATGAGGCTGGCCAGATTCTGGTGTTCCTCAGATTCAGTGTTCAAAACACGGCCGCCCCGCGCCGCCTTGGCAGCGCGCAACACCGGATAAAACTGCGTGAAGACAAAATCGTCGGCGGCACTTGCCTCGTGGCAAGCATTGCACGCCGCAGTTGGGAAAGCTTCCGAGGTATCGGCAAGAGGATAGGAATGGCCATAAGAAAAATAGGCCCAATAGCCGGGCTCATCTTTGAAACGTTCTGAGTCCTTGATTGTGATCTCCAGGCCGCTGAACTCGCCCTGAAAGTAGCCATTGCCACTAACAGCATTCGTGGCACCAACCAAGACCAACTCTTTAACGATGACCGTTCCGTCCGGGAATGTCCCCGTATTTTTCCAATGATCGAAATCGTCAGGGTGTATGTAGACATTGTGAAATTCTGGGAACGGTGCTTCCGGAGGATTCAGTGCATTGGGTGTCAGCGGCGTGCCAACATAGACCCATTCGCGGTATCGGACGTCGGGGCGAATGAGTGCACCACCTGCCGTGAAGCTCGGCTTGGGATAAGCCGATTCTTGAGCCTCGGTCCATGTCGGCCAAAACGACGCACATAGAGTGAGGATTGCTACACCAGCGATAGCGCGAGGGGCGAATAAATGACGTTTCATTGTCGTCTCCTATGTCTGTGGTCGTCTTCCCATAGTGACAAACTCATGAAGTTCTTTGCCAATTCAACGGTGCCGCTAAAGCTGGGATCCAATAAACCTGCTCGTGTCGTATGTTGCTGGACAAACGATTGCGAGACTTGTGCGACCGTTCGCCGGCGGGGCGCGGGGCGTGCAGTTGCGGCGCGTTGAAAATCGAGCCGACACCAGATATCGTCAAGCGCGCTAACCAAGCGGTTCATTCCGTCTCGTTATAAGGCGGCACCGGTGTCAGTCGGATAGTCGCTAGATTATTTGTCTTCGACCTCGACGATGTCGGGCCGTAACGTACCGACGATGATCATAAGCTCTTCGTGTGGCATTGTCAGAGCAAATCGGCTTGAGCCGGGCCGGGGACATCCCTAGCCTCCGGCGATGCGCAATCCCTTCCG
>JAGPVD010000054.1 GCA_018067145.1 Methyloceanibacter sp. | reverse complement strand
CCGGGCCGGGCAAGTCTCCTACTACAAAGATGTCGCGTGGAGTGACCGGCTGCCGCGTCTGGTGCAGGCGCGTATGATTGAGAGTTTCCAGAATTCCGGCGCAGTTAAAGCGGTGAGTGCCACCTCCGGACAGTTCGGTCTGGTTACAGAGCTGCGTTCCTTCCAGGTCGATGTCACGACCGGCAAGGCCGCGGTCGAGGTCGATATCTTCGCTAAGCTGGTCAACACCACGTCGCGCAGAGTGGTTTCTACCCGAGGCTTCAGCGCCCGGGTGCCGGCCACGACCGACAAGCCAGAAGATGTCATCGCCGCGCTGAACCAAGCCTTCACCGAGGTGCTGCAGGACATCACCAGCTGGGTGAGCGCGCGCCGCTAGGTGTTCCTGATTTTTTCAAGCGATAATCGGCATGGGCGCATCAGCCCGGCGTGTCATTGCGCTGAAACGAATCCCAAAAAGCAAAAGGCCCCCTCACTCCTTAGGAGGAGAAGGGGGCCATGGCTCGGGGGAGCCTTTGAGACGTTTAGGCTAGCGTAGCCGTCCGCTGGCATGGGCCAGCAGCAGGTAAACGCGGCCGGTTTCCGATGCCAGGTAGTTCTGGAGCATCTGGCCAGCCGGGTCGGACTGTTCCGCCTCCGCCAGCAACCGCTCAAAGTCACCGATATAGCGGTCGACTGTGTTGCGGAACTCGCCGTCGCGATCGTAGCGGGTCGAGACCTCCTCGAACGTCGCCTGACCCTCATAGCTATAGATGTGCCGTCCGAGTACGCCACGCTCGCCTGCCCGCATGCGGTGCCAGACATCGGTGGCCGTACGGGGATCAATCGCCCGTGCTAGCTCGTCGATGCGCAGCTGGCTGGCAATCGAAGGCGCCATGCCGTCTTGAGCCATGCCACCTTGGGGCTGGCCGCCGCGCAAGTTTTGGGCGCCACCGTAACCCTGACCGTCGTAAGCCTGATCAGGCTGGTCCGGGGTCCGCGCGAGCAGGTCGCCTATCGGCCGATTGCCTTGGCCGGACGCGCTGGACAGCTGCTGTGCGAGCCCTGCCGTCTGGTCGAGATCGGTTGCCTCCTGCGGCGAAACCTGCCGCCCTCGCGCATCAAATCTCGGCATTGGCGGCAGACCGTAATCGCCTGCCGGACGGCCTTCGTCGGCGCGCGGCGGTAACTGCTGGGGCTGCTGCTGGTAAGGATCCACACCGCCGATATTGGCTGCGGGAACCGGAGCGGGCGCCGCAGCAGGAACCGGAGCGGGCGCCGCAGCAGGAACCGGAGCGGGCGCCGCAGCAGGAATAGGAGCATGCGCCGGCAGGGTGGGGGCAAGTGCCTCGATTTCCTGGAACTGCTCAGTCATTACCTTGCGGATTGAGGCTGTCGCCTTCGCAGTCTGCTCGGGCAGCACGTCCATCCGCTTTTGCATTTCCTGGCGCAGGGCGTCGAGATCGCCTGCGGTCTTCCGGGCCGTGTCGCGCATGCCGCGTGAGGTGTTGTCGAACTGCCCACGCATTTGCTCAAGCTGCTTACCGACCTGAGTGATGACCGTCTCGAAGTTACCCTTGAGGTCGGCGACGGCGCCGGCGGTATGAGCCTGTGCGTCCTGGCGGAGCTTCTCGATCTGGGCGAGGGCCTGCTGGGCCTGACCGGTGGTGTCGCGGCCAAGCGCTGCGGTCACCTGCTTCGCCCGGGTCTCGGCGTGGTTCAGCGCGCCTTCGACGATGCCCGCATAGTTACCCATCTTGCCGTCAAGTTCCTGCGCCTTGGAGTTGACCGTGTGCAGGAGAGAAATGATGGACTTATGGCGGCCTTCGAGGATCGAGTCGATCTTGGCGTTTGAAGAATCGAGCGCCTTGGCCGCGGTCAGGATGGCTTGGCCCTGGCTCTCAAAGCGCTGGGTAAGACCATGAATTTGATCGAGCAGTCCACGTGAGACGTCGCGCAGATTGCCGGTCTGGCTGGTGAGGATGCCCACCGCCTCCTTGGACTGGGCGCCAACCTGCTCCGCCGTCTGCTGCATCATCTGCGAGTTGTTGGCGAGAACTTCGTTGAGTTGCGCTGTCTGCTTGCCAAAAGTTTCCTCGGCCATGCGCGTGTGCTCGCCAAGCATGGTGTTGGTCTCGGCTGTGCGCTCACCGAAGGTTCCGTCAATGTCACCTAGCCGCGCGGTTAGCGAGGCGATCACGAGCTGTGCCCGCTCGCTCATGGTCTTGTCGAGCGATGCGGTCTGCTCCGTGATGGCAGCCTCTAATCCCTTAACCCGATCAAGCAGCGACTTGGTGAAGGTGTCGGCGCGTTCGGCGAGTGTCTGGTCGAGCGCGATAGCGCCCTGGTTAACCGCCGAGGTGAACTGGGCCGTGCGATCGGCAAGCGTCTTGTCCACCGCGCTGGCCCGATCGTCGATCACTGTGCCCAGCGCGTCGGTACGCTCCGTAAGGGTCTTGTCGAAGGCGACGACGCCTTGCGACACCACGCCGGTAAAGGCGTCGGTGCGGTCCGTAAGCGTCTTGTCGAGAGTAACGGCACCCTCGGCGACCACATTGGTGAAGGCGTTGGTATGATCTGAAAGCGTCTTGTCGAGAGTAGCGGCACCCTCGGCAACGACGCCTGTGAAGGCGTTCGTGCGATCAGCAAGCGTCTTGTCGAGCGTGACAGCACTCTCGGCGACGACATTAGTGAAGGCGTTCGTACGCTCCGTGAGCGTCTCGTCCAGGATGACGGCGCTCTCGGCGACCACGTTGGTGAGACCGGCCGTACGGTCCGTGAGTGTTTTGTCGAGAGTGACCGCGCTTTCGGCGACGAGGCCGGTGAACGTGTCGGTACGCTCCGTAAGGGTCTTGCCGAGCGTCGTCGTGCTCTTGCCGATTTCGGCCATGAACGTCTCGGAACGTTCCTTAAGCGTCTTGTCGAGGACAATTGCGCCCTGGGCGACCGTGCTTTCCATCCCCTTGATGCGCTCGACGAGCGAGCTCTGGAGTGCCTCGGTCCGCTCCTTCATGGTCTTGTCGAGGACAGTGGTCCGTTCGGCCACCACGGTCTCAAGCGAGGAGAGGTTCTGCGCTGCGCCGTCGATGACTTTGGTGAGGCGCCCTTGCTCCTTGGTCAAACGTTCAAGCAGGCCCGGCACCGCTTCCGTGACCTTGGATTGCGCCTTGTGCACCTGCTCGGCGGCCTCGCTGGAACGTGAGACGAGAAGCTCGGTGAGCTGCGTGCCCCGCTCGGAAAGCTTCTTGTCGATCAAGCCGCTGGCGTTGGAGAGGTCACGCGCCACTTGCACGCCCACGCCCTTCAATGCCTCGCTGACCCGCTGGCTGTTGTTGGTAAGGGCCTCGCGCTCGGTGGCGAGCTCGTTGATCAAGTTCCGGACGCGAAGCTCGTTCTCGCCATAAGAGCGTTCGAGCGCAGCGACTTCACTATGCACCATGGACTCAAGCTCGCTCGCCCGGCCAATGGCGCGAGAGATGGCGTCGTTCATGGCTGCCACCTGGCGCCGGATGGTCTGACCCACGGAGGCCACAGACTGCTCGGCCAGCTTGTCGGGCTCGGCGAGCCTAACGGCGACCTCGGTCATGGCCGAGGCCATGAGGCGTAGCTCTTGGGCGCGCCACACGAGAAGGGCGAGGAACCAGAAAACGACGATGGGAACGAGAATGGCAGCGGTCGCCGACAGAGCCGACGCGCTGAGGAGCCCGTTGCCGGAGGTCTGGTTCGCAATGACGCCGTAAGCAAAGAAGCCGCCGACAATGAACCAAACGGCGGAGGCTGCCAGCGCCACGAGGAATGGCGTGCGCGACGGTCTCTGCTGAAGGGCGAAGATCAGACCGCCGATTGACGGGACGTCGTCATTGGCGGGCGCCGCGAGACGGCGCTGGGGCGGCGGGCCGGCAGGACGGCGCGTCTTCGACATATTACTATTAGGAGAGGGCGCGCCAGCGGGAGCTTCGGTAACTTCGGCGGGCTTGGCTTCCTCTTCGCGTTTGAAGGACTGTGGCTTCGGCTCTTCGCTCTTCAAATCGTGTGGCTTTGCCTCTTCACGCTTGAATTCGCGTGACTTCGGCTCTTCGCGTTTGCGCTGCTCTGCCTTGAGCCGATCGGCCAGGGTGGAACGACTCGGCAGTTCGGAGCTGCGCTCTGGCTTGGAGGTCTCTTCCGACTTTCCCTTGTTTTTGTCACTCGCCGTCATCGCGTCCAGAAGGCCTTTGGCCTCGTCTTTGGCTTCATCTTTGGCTTCCGGCGTCGCTTTCGTGGACGGCGACTTTGCTCGTTCCTGCGCCATAACGCGTTCCTCACAGCACTCAACTAAAAAAATCGGAGAATTCTACGCCGTTCCAGACCTAACTCGCCAATCGGCGTGTTGTGATCTTGCGGGACCCCGCATCAACCTCTCCGGTATCGTATACTAACCGGAAGAGCCCCCAACGCTTTTCCCCCTCTCCCAACATCGTTAACGAATTTTTAGGACTAAAAAAAGCTGATTCGAATGCTTGGGTTAATGCCCAACAAGGGATTGAAAATGCATCGGAAAATCTCTGGCATCCCCGCCGGGATTGGTTGCCCGGAAGGCCGTCCGGCGGCCAGTGGCCGCTTCCTCTGGTTGTAGACCCACCATATTACCGGCTGGGGTGAGTTCAAGGCACCCCTAAGAACCATCCCGGTCGAACCCTGGGGCATGCCTGCGATCGGGCTGAAGAGAGAGATAGCCTGACCCAATTTCGTCGCGGCAGTTAAGGATCGTTGACCGCCCCACTTCGAGATAAAGCGCCGCAGGGCGCTGGAATCTCAGTTTCAATTGCCCTATAGAGCACCAACCGCGAGCGGGCACTGCCTTCTCGCGCGTACCCCTCGGGCGTGCGCTTTCCCCGCCGCCCAGCTCCCAAGATGGATCAAGCTTAGAGCCCGCCAACCTCATGGCCAGCATTACCTTTATTCAACCCGACGGGACCGAGAATGTGGTCGACGCGGAACTCGGCATGACGGTGATGGAAGCCGCGGTGAAGAATTCGGTCCGTGGCATTGCGGCGGAATGCGGCGGTGCCTGCGCTTGCGCGACATGTCATGTCTATGTGGAAGAGGCTTGGCGCGAGGCGACGGGCCAACCGGAGCAGATGGAAGAAGACATGCTCGATTTTGCCTTCGACATTCAACCGTCGAGCCGGCTGAGCTGTCAGATCAAAATGTCCGAGGCCCTCGACGGCCTCAAGGTTCGGATTCCCGAAAAACAGTTCTGAGGCGCTATGGCAGACGATGTGATCAAGACCGATGTGGTCATTATTGGGGCGGGGCCCGTAGGGCTGTTCGCCGTGTTTGAGCTCGGTCTGCTCGACGTCGAGGCGCATGTCATCGACATCCTCGATCGGCCGGGCGGCCAATGCGCTGAGCTTTATCCCGAGAAGCCGATCTACGATGTACCCGGACTGCCCGTGGTCACCGGTCAGGAACTGACCGACAAGCTCATGGAGCAGATCAAGCCGTTTGGCGCCGAGTACCATTTCCAAGAGCAGGTCGACACGCTTGAGCGGATCGATGATGGGTTCCGGCTCACCACCGACTGCGGCACTCAGTTTGAATGCAAGGTCGTCGTGATCGCCGCTGGTGGTGGTTCCTTCACACCGAAGCGTCCGCCGCTTCCCGGCATCGAGGACTATGAAGGCACGTCGGTCTTCTACTCCGTGCGCAAGATGGATGCGTTCAAGGATCGCGACGTGCTCATCGTTGGCGGCGGCGACTCCGCTCTCGACTGGACCTTGAGCCTACAGCCTGTGACAAAATCGCTGACGCTGTTGCATCGCCGCTCGGAGTTCCGCGCCGCGCCGGCCTCGGTCCAGAAGATGCTGGAGCTTGTCGACAGCGGTGACGTCATATTCAAGCTCGGTCAGGTGACCCAGTTGCACGGCGCCGACGGTCAGCTCACCGGCGCAACCGTGAAGGGCGCCGACGGCGAGCCATTCGAACAGCAGACCGAAATCATGCTGCCCTTCTTTGGGCTGACCATGAAGCTTGGCCCTGTCGCCAACTGGGGCATCAATCTCGACGAGAACCTCATCCCGGTCGATACCGAGAAGTTCGAGACGAGCGAGAAGGGCATCTTCGCCATTGGCGATATCAACAACTACCCCGGCAAGCTGAAGCTCATCCTGTCCGGCTTCCACGAAGCTGCGCTCATGGCGCAGCAGGCGCACAAATACATCTATCCGGATAGGAAGCTGATCTTCCAGTACACCACCTCGTCGTCGAAGCTGCAGAAGAAGCTCGGCGTTAAGTGAGGCTGGCGGTCAGGCTAACGAACGGTAGATCGCAATCTCGTAGGGGCTGAACAGCCGGACCTTGAGGCGTTCTTGCGTCGGAAGTTCCATGCGCGCGAACACGCCGCTCTCGTCAACAAGATCAGTCGCCACTGGATCGACGAGGATCAGGTAAAGCCGCCGCGGCCTTTGGCGGTACGACACCACGAGATTATTTAAGACTTCCGCGAAGACCTCGCGTGAGAACGGGTTGAAGAAATAGTGGACGGCCTCGCCCTCCAGCGGCCCAACCTGACACGCATCTTCCAAAATACATTCCACATTACGGCAATGCATGCGCGAGCGCGGATATTGCTGGATGTTCATCGTGGCAGCGTCGTGCAGTTCCTCGGCAAACTCAACGCCCGCGATGGCCGCGAACGGATGTTCCGAAGCGAGCAGCATTACACGCCCTTTACCGGCGCCGTGATCGACGAAGGTCAGCTTTGACAGATCGTAGTCGATGGCGGCCAGCGTCCACTCAAACAACTGGCAAGGCGTCGGCCGGTAATCGTGGCCGTACTCGCGGGTTATGGCGTTGATCGTGAGCCCTGAAAGCGCAACAGGGTCTTTTGTTTGCGCGAAGAACAATTGCTCTTTCGGCGGATCGAGCACGCGCTCATGAAGCCAATGGAGTATCTCACGATAATCCTGCTTCATTCGTTCCGGTCGCGCATGCTCTTTGAGCTTGGCGCTAGTGCGTTCGATCTCGGGCAGCACATTCTCGGCGGCGTGCGCGATGCGTTCCTTGGTAAGCCGATTGGTTTGGCTCCAAGTCTTGTCTGCGAGTTTGGCGATGCGCCCGGCGAGACGGTTTTGCCACGCGCCACGCGCTGTTGCGGTCGCGCTCGGTGTCGCGTCCGTTGTTCCGGAAACAGCGTCCGCCTGCGTCTCCGGATGACCCGGGTCGGGCGGTGCGACCGTCATTGGAAATTCCCCCTCATGCATAAAGATTGAGCACGCGAGCACTGCGAAGCAAGCGCTTTTTAGGCAATGCATCGGCTGGGGCTATCCCATGAGCGTTCGCCGAATTGTGCTATTCTACTGATTCGCTAGGGGAAATTCGTACGAAGCCAGCACTAACCCAAGCGACGGGGGACAAGGCGTGCAGGCAGAAGATTATCAGCACTCCGTACGGCCAGGCCTTGTTGCCATGTTGCCGAGACTGATGCGTTTTGCCGATGTTTTGGTTGGCGAGCGCGGTGAAGGCACCGTCCTGCTCAGCCGCGCGCTGCATTGCATGTTGGCTGAACAGTACCGTTACCAAGTTGGTACGGCGCTCGATGTGTGGGCCTTCGGCGAGATCTACCGGAACTGGCTGCATGAGCTTCGCGGCCATGCCAATCCGGTCACGCAAGCCAAGATTGCTGACGCCGGTTTCGAAGAACTCTTCTATCAGGAGGTCGACGGCTACTTGGATACGCCGGTCGTTGGCTTTCTCAGCGGACTGCCCGCGCAACAGCGTCTCACGCTTCTCCTCGTCTACGGCGAAGGGTTCGACCATGAAGACGCGGGACGCGTACTCGACGTCGGCACCGACATCATCGCCGCTCGGCTTGTGCGCGTTAGTGCGGCTCTTGCCGACCGGTTGAGTGCCCGGCCACCCGCACCGGCTGCGGCGATTGTCGAAACCCTCTATCCCGAAGGGTTCAGAGGTTCACCATGACCGAACTCAGCGACGAACTTCTTGTGGCGTATGTCGATGGACAACTCGCACGCAAACAGACGCGCGCGGTGGAGAAGGTTCTCGACCAGGACGACTTTATTGCCGCCCGTGTCGAAGCCTTGAAGCAAGCCCATAACCGTCTTGAGGCAGCTTTCGAAGCGATCTTGGCCGGTGAGGAGATGGACGTCTCTGCCGTATCGGTGTCGGTGCAGGTGCAGGAGAGCAGCCTTAATGAGCAGAGCATCACCAAGGTTGCGCTTGCAGGGGTTGGCATTGCCGTGGCGCTCGTCCTCGCGGCGGTCGGCTATGGCTGGCCGCTTTCCTTCCCGGGTCTCACTCCCGGCGCACAAGGTGTCACGCTCCCGGTGCAGACGGCACCGGTTACATCAGGCTGGCAGGAAGAGGCAGCACGCGCGCATGCGCTCTTAAGCCGAGCAAGTGTGGAGGTCGGGCTCAAGAGCCAGAGCAATCCGGACTTCGTTGCCTTCCAGCTCGGGCGAATTCTTGGCACCGACGTCAAGCTTCCCAATCTCGAACCGCAGGGATTCCGTTTTGTTCGCGCGCAAGTTCTGCGTTCCGGCGGCGAGCCGCTCACCCAGATTTTGTTTCTCGGCTCGAGTGGCGCACCGCTCGCGTTATACGCCAAGAAGGGTGAGGGCTCGGGTACGCTGACCCCGAAACACTACGGGGCGATCGGCACGGTGGGTTGGGCGGAAGAGGGTGTTGCCTATCTGCTTGCCGGCGAGGCAGAGGACGGTCTGCTGATGCGTATCGCCACCAAGATCAAGCTTGAGCCGGCGTCGCCACTACGTTCCGCGCCCAAGGCGCAGACGTCGGTCAACGGCGCTATGAACACAGATCGCTAACGCGCCATGCGCGGCTTTAGAGATTGTTAGCGCGGCATGCGCGCCTTGGCCCGGTAGTCGCCAGAGAGATAGCGATTGAGATCCACCCTGATCGCGTCGGTCCGCTCTTTGTTACAGTAGCTGGGATTGTCATTGACGATTCCGGTCACGGACTCATGGGTGTAGTCGTAGGCTCTCTCGATCTTTCGCATTTCGGCTGGTGTGCGCCCCGCGGTTCTTTCCGCGGCGAGATAATTTGATCGCAGTTGGGTTGGGTTGAAGATGAAGCCGCACCGTGTCGCGCGCGCGGAATTCCAACCAATTTGCGTCGGCCGCGCCAAGGGATCGCTGGGTTCGATGGCGCGTGCGGTTCGCTCGCTCGAAGTGCCGCCCTCGTGACCTTTAACGCCACTCACCGTGCTGCAGGCTGACAATGCGGGGAGCATGATCAGCGCGGCTGCGATGGCGGCATAAGACGCGGAACTTGGGCGAGGGGTTCTCATGGGCGCGCGATCTTATCGACGTGGCGCCGTCAGCTAAAGGGGTGTGTGAGGAAGTTGTTGGGAAGCGCAAAACAAAGAAAGGCGGGGCTTTGGGGCCCCGCCTCCCTGTTGCGATGTCGCCCTCACGCCCGTTCGGGACGATCAGTCGGCGCCGCGAGACCTCTCGGTCCCTGGCCACGTATGCGGCTCCATGGTTGCCCATAAAGCGGCACGGCGACCTGACCTCGGCCCTTGTTTTCCGTCGCGTTGCTACGACGCGGTCCTTGCCCTGGCCGGGCTGGAACCGGGTTAGCGGGGGGCTGCGGTGGCGCAAACTACCCTGCCGAGTTCGCCTCACGGTACGGCGACGACTTCAACAGACCGTGGCACTTCGCGTTTAACTTCCCTCCGCCTTGAGCCGTCCATGGCTCTGGACGACCTCGGGCTTGCCTTACCCTAGCGAGCCTTCCGACTGTTTCCCGGCACCTTCAGATCTCTCCGCCAGCACCTTCTACAACCAGCCAACTCACAATTAGGAGGATAGCCCAGCGCGCCGGGCGCGCATCGAAAACAAGACGATTATCCCCGCTATCCACCGCAGCATACAAAACCGGTTGCTGCACAGAGCCACGAAACTGCTCAAAGACTGAGCTCGTTCCTGAAAAAAACGTGCGTGATTTCAAGCCGGCGTGGCGTTTCTCTGGCGCCGCCGGGCCGGCGTGATATGATTTTCCAAAGAGGGGACTTTGCGCGTCATGCGGACACTTGTGGCTAAGGCGCTTGCGGCTAAGGCACTGCTTGATGTGGTCGGCGTTTTTGGAGCCCGCACCGTCCGCTTCGCCTCGCTTGCCGGTCTGGCCGTGTTCTGCATTGTGGCATTGTCCGCCGCGCATCTCTTTGCGACCGAAGATATCCATAGTTCGGACGTGAACGGCCAGACGCTGACCGCGCCCGAAGTGAGCCAGCAAACGAAACCTGGCGGCGAGACCATCATTGCTAAGCTCGACCAGGCTAAACTCGACCAGGCAAAGTTGGATCACGTAAATCTTGCCCAGGCCGCAACCGCGTCACTTGCCAAAGCCGGTTCCACACCACGCCATTTGGCGACGATGCTTGCGCCGGTGCTTGCCAAGGCCCCACCACGCGATGAGGAACCGAACCTCGCTGGCTTGAGCGAGATTCCCCCGGAGCTGATTTGGAACCGATCGCCCAACGATAAGAAAAGGGCCAAGCCGAAAGCCTTTGCGGAATTCTCCAAGGCCCGCGAGCAACTCCCCTGGGATGCGGTCGAGCCAGTTCCGTTTGCGCCACTGAAGCCTACGCCCGTGGCGGCTCGCGCAGGCGGGGCGAAGCCGGTGGCGGCCTCGCTGACACCGTTGCGTCTCCCCGATAGCAGTGATGTCGGGGGCTGGCTGAAGGCTAAAGTCACCGAGATCAAGGGCGCCGATCGCAGCCGGCCGCTCTACCATTTCGAGCTTTGGCTGGAGCCGCCCGCCGCGATGAAACGACGATTGGTCGGCGTTGCTTACGATTTCAGTACACCGGCGATCCGGCCGCAGTCACAAGCTTCAAGCGACCGGACGAGCGGCTTCCGCGTGAGCGCGGGCGGGTTAGCCTGTGCCGACGAGATCGAGATGATGCTGCGTTTTGACGACGGCAGCGTACACAAGGTCGCCGTGGACGGCTGCAAGCTCTTAAACTGATCTAAGGCCACTGCCCAATTTTACTGCCCAAGCCCCGCCACCTCGGCGACGAGTTCGCGGAAGCGCGGGCGCTGCTGTTCCATATAGGGCAGGGGCCGGCACACATCGATTGTGGCTATGCCGATGCGTGTGGTGAGGGCCCCGTTGAATAGCCCTTCGCCGAGCCGTGCCGAGAGCTTGGCGGTGAGCCCGTGGCCAATCACTTGCTGAAGCACGTCGTCCCCGAGCGCAATACCGCCGGTCAGCACGATATGCGTCACCACCATGCGTGCGAGTTTGAGCAGCGACAGCGCGCCGGGCCGCGCGCCATAAAGCGTCGCGAGCTTGCGCAGCATGCGCAAGTTTTGTGTGGCGACGAACAGCATGTCGACTACGGCGTTCGGGCTGACGGCCGTCACCACTGACACGCGCTTGGCCGAGGCGGCGACGAGGCTGCGGGCGACGGGGTCGAGCGGCGCGATGAGCGTGCGTTCATCGAGGCGCAACAGCTCCTCCGCGTTCATGATGTCGTGTTCGTGCTCGGCCAGCCGCTCCAGCCCCCAAGTGAGATCCTCACGTCCTGCGTAAAAGCTTTTGAGGCGGCGTGTGACGTCGATAGCCAGCGCCTTGTCATTTTGCCGCGCGGCGCTATCGGCTTCGTGGCGGATTTTCCCTAAGCGTCCGAGACGAACGAGACCCGCCGCCTCGCGAATGACGATCATGAGTAGGGCGAAGAGCACGAGGCCGAGCAGGATGACCGCCGCCCAGCCGATCCAGTCGTCCCGCGCGATGAGTGAAAGCACCCAGTCGTAGAGCCATAGCGAGGCGATGAGACTGACCAGCCCGCCGAGTGCGCCGAAAAAGATGCTGCCCCATTCTAAGCCGCGCTTGAGGTCGGGCATCGCCCGGACCTGCGGTGCTGGCAGCGGCCGCTCTTCAGAGAGTGGCGGCTCTGGCGGTACGAACACCTCGACCTCTTCGACCCGGAACGCGGCGGGCTGCCGGCGCGTATTGTTGTTCATTTGAGGCGGTCTCCGATCAGGGCCTGTATGGCACGGTCGAGCCGGATATTTGGGAAGGGCGCAAAGCCTCCGGACGGGAGCGCCACGGGGTCCGGCGGACGGAAGCGCACGAAACGCATGTCACCGTCCTCGGTGTGCCAACCTTTCAGGGCCTTCTTTGGGTCGGCGGGAAGGTCGCCAGGAAAAATGGCGAAGGCCTCGTTGCCGTCGAATGTGCGCTGCCCGATGGTTTCACCGTCAAGGGGATAGCCAACGATGCAAGGCAACGTCTCGCCGTTCCGCTTGGCTTGCCCTTCGCGGGTGGCACGCACGGCGGCGAGCGCCATAACTTTCACTTCGGCGCCGGCATAGCGGGCTTTTTCCATCGCTTTGTCGGTGAGGAGCGAAAGAATCGCTTCGAGCCGGTCATGGCTCTCATGATGCAGATGGTCGGCCTTGGTGGCGGCCAGCACGATGCGGTCAATGCGCGGCGTGAACAGGCTCGACCACAGAGAGTTGGAGCCGGTGCGGTAGCATTCCAGAATCTCGATCATGGCGCGTTCGAGATCGGTGACCGCCGTGGCCCCGCCATTCAGCGCGGCGAGCACGTCGATCAGCACGATCTGGCGATCGAGACGCGCAAAATGATCACGAAAGAACGGGCGCACGACGTAGGTTTTGTAGGCCTCGTAGCGCCGCTCCATCAGCGCCCATAGCGAACCGCGCGGCAGCCGCGCGTCACCTTTCGCGTCGAGTGGCGCGAAGGTCAGCGCGGGCGAGCCTTCGAGATCGCCCGGCATGAGGAAGCGGCCGGGCGGTAACGTCGACAGCGTGTATTGATCGGAACGCGCGTCGCTCAGATATTTCTTGAACAGATCTGACAGCTTCGCCGCATAGGCTTCGTCGGCGGGGCCACTGGGATCCGTGGCTGCAAGAGCCCGGTGCCAGGTCTTCGCTGCGTCCTTGCGGTCTGGTGAGTGGCTTTGCTCGACGGCTTCGCGCGACCACGCGGCGTAGTCGAGACGGAGCAGCGGCAGATCGAGAAGCCACTCGCCGGGATAGTCGACAATGTCAATATGCAGGCGCTCGTGCCCCAGCCGTCTTTTCCAAAACTTGGTCGAGGCGTATTCGAGGGTGAGTCTGAGCTGGCTGATGCGCCGCGTGCTCTGTGGCCAGCGCGGCGGCTCGCCGGTGAGATCGCCCAAGTGCTTTTCGTATTCGAAGCGGGGAATGATCTCGTCGGGCTGCGGTTCGAGATAGGCGCGCAACAGGCGCCCTTGCGCCGCGGCATCGAAGAAGGGCAGGCGCCCGCCAGCGATGAGATTGTGCACGAGCGCGGTGATGAACACGGTCTTGCCGGAGCGGGCGAGGCCGGTCACGCCAAGCCTCACCGTTGGCGTAACAAGGCCGGATGCAACGTCGCCGATATTACGAACGGCATCGCCGGCGGCATCAGTGTAGGTAGAAATCGGCACGCTTCACCAAGTCCTTTGCTTCAGTGCCCCCGTGCCATGAGCCACATAGCGCGCCGGGGCCTTAGAAGGAAGAGCAGGGGGCTCCCGCACTGCACAACAAGACTGCATCTTAAGTCGCGGCACTGCCTAGAAAATATGAAGGATTTGCAATCTTCGCAAAGAGGACGTTTCACGCATTTGTCAAGCCCGCGTGGTGTCTTGACTTGTCAACTCGCTTCCGTAAATACGGGGCAGCCCGGTGGGGGGTCGCTGACGATGCGAGCCGGACAAGTAAGTAGACGACGAGCCCAACGACGACTGGATCATGAAACTGATGGCGACTGCGAAGAAAAAAACTGTCCCCGAGAATTATCGGCCATCGAAAGGTGAGCCGTTCATGGGCGATAAACAGCGGGCCTATTTCCGCCTCAAGCTCCAAGACTGGCGCGACGAGATTCTCCGCTCCACCAAGGAGACATTGGAGCATCTGCAAAACGACTCCGAGCAGCATGCCGATATCGCCGACCGCGCGTCGTCGGAGAGCGAGCGGGCGCTTGAGCTTCGGGCGCGGGATCGTCAGCGCAAATTGATCGCTAAGATCGACGCGGCGCTGTTGCGCCTTGACGACGGCTCCTACGGCTATTGCGAAGACACTGGCGAACCCATCAGCCTGAACAGGCTTGATGCGCGCCCCATCGCCACTTTGAGCGTCGAGGCGCAAGAACGCCACGAGCGGCGCGAGCGCGTCTACCGCGACGAATAATCAGCACTCGTCGGCGAGCCTTACCTTTTGCCGTCTGTCGACCGAGGGCGAATGGGGAAGTCGAAGTAGGTGTCGGGGTAGGGCTCTGGCTGAAACGTGTAGTGCCAGATTTCTTTCGGATAATTTTTAAAGCCGTGCGGGCTCATGACTTCGAGCAGCAGCTCCCGATTGCGTCGCTGACCCGGGGCGAGGTTCGGCGCGTCGGTGTTGGCCTTCGGGTCGAAGCAGTCGAAGCCTACTCCCATGTCGAGGTCGTTACCGGAGGGCTCCGCGTTGCAGGCGACACTGTCGGCAGCGCCATCCGTCTCGGGTGATGATCCCAGCTTCACCAGGGTGAGGTCGACGGTAGCGCCGCGCGAATGGCCCGACTTGGTGGCGATATAGTCGGGGAAGAGGTCGCTCTTCGGCAGCTCGGGATAATAGGCGAGCTTGGCTTGCGGGCTGACCGGCTTCCTAGCCCACGCAACGAACGCGGCCACGGCCTGGGCTGGGCGATAGCAATCGTAGACTTTCAGAGAAAGCCCCATCGGCTTAAGCGTGGCTTGCGCCGCCTTCAATGCTTCGGCAACTTCGCGCACCAACACGCATTCTGCTGCGTCGTAGCCCGGCACTGGCTCAGCCGTGAAATTGTCGGCGCCCGCGTAGCGCATGTCCTGCTCGATCGAGGGATCGACATCTCGCAGGTAGACGAAGTCCTTGGGCATGTTTGCGGCGCTCAGCGGGGATGTTGCCAAAGTGTATAGGCCTGCGACCAACGCGGCCCGGCTTATGCGAATGATTCCACACGACATGATGAGTGCGACTCTTGCTGAGTGTAACCCTTGGAGACGGTCTTCGCAGTCAACTAAGGCCACAAAAAAACTCCCCGCTGGAGGGCGGGGAGTGGAGAGGTTTGGGGGACTGACATGACTGGCGAACCAGTCGCTGTCGGACCATTAGCAGGGAACTGCCGGCGTCCTTACGATACAAGCGGTTGAAATTACCGGCGTCACTCCATCCGTTGCCCATCAGGGCCATCGTAAGATCGTGTTCAATATCTACCCCAATTCGGGGTCAGCCACAAGCAAAACCACCATCGTATTTTTGCAACGGTCAACTCTTATCTCGC
The DNA here is from genome assembly GCA_018067145.1 of Methyloceanibacter sp. Taxonomy (GTDB): domain Bacteria; phylum Pseudomonadota; class Alphaproteobacteria; order Rhizobiales; family Methyloligellaceae; genus Methyloceanibacter. The sequence goes on along the minus strand of JAGPVD010000054.1, from coordinate 19,708 downwards.
TCATTAACCATTTTTTGGCTGTAATGGGTGGTCGTCCGGGTTTCCGGCCTGGCGATGATCAACTCGCTGTTTGGCGCGCTTGGACGCTGGCGGGCGTGGAATACTGCCGCGACGCTGCCACGACAATCTCCGGCCAAGACAAGTCGAATCGGGTAGTTTCTCGGCCATGACAGATGCCGATGCGCCGATGCGCTATGCTGAGCCAGCCGCCGACCGTGTCGAACGCGAAGGCAGTATGGGGCTTGTCGTGGTTCTCGCCCTCGTGCTTGCCATGGCCGCCGTCGGGCTTGCGATGGTGTCGCGCGAGATGGCCGAGCCATTCGTACTCGCGATCCTGGCTGGCCTTGCCGTGGTCGGCGTGTTCTGCCTGTTCGCCGGTGCCGTCGGCATCCTCTATTTCGGCCAGCGCCACGCCCGCAACGATCTGACCAAGGCGTTTGTCGACAATCTTCCCCATGGCGCGCTGATCGCCGATGGTACGGGCCGCGTGCTCTACGCCAACCGTTCCTATCGCGACTTACTGGGGATCGAACCTGACGCCGCCGTGCCGCCGCCCGACCGTGCATTTGGTGGCAACCCCCATCTCGCTGAGGCGATCTTCCGGCTGGCCCGCGCCGCGCAGCAGGGGGGCACTTTGCGGGAGGAGTTCCGGCTGCCGCCTCAAGGTGAGGTTCCGGATGATTCAGGCGTCAGCCCACGCTGGTTCCGCATCTCTGTTCAGCCCATGCCGCCCGATCCGCAGTCGGGGCGTAAAGGGGCGCTGGTGGTCTGGCAGGTCGATGAGATCACGCAAGACCGTGCCCGCGAAGAGACGAGCTTCGCCAAGGTGCAGGCGGCCATCGATTATCTCGACAACGCGCCCGCCGGGTTCTTCACCGCCGACGCCGACGGCAGCATTGAGTATCTGAATGCCACACTCGCTCAGTGGCTCGGGCTCGACCTGTCGGAGGTCGCCGACCGGCCGCTGAAACTCGGCCAGATCATGTCGGACGACAACGCCTCGCTTATCGCCGGCGCCGGCCGTGGCGAGACGCAGGGGACGACGCGGCATTTCGACGTCGACTTGGTCAAAGCTGACGGCAAGAACCTGCCTGTCCGCATTTTACATCGGCTCCCGCGGGCCAGCGGCTTGGCTCATGTCTTGATCCTCAATCGCGGACCGGGCGAGGCGGAGGAGGCGGGTGATGCCGAACTCCGATTTGCCCGCCTGTTCCATTCCGCGCCCATCGCGATCGCCACGGTGGATGCGGATGGCGTTGTCAGCGCCAACAACGCTGCCTTCGTCCGGATGTTTGGTGCCGACGCTGATGGCGGCAGCAAAGAGAGCCTCGAAAGCCTGGTCGAGCCCGCCAGCCACCAGGATTTGCGCCGTGCGCTCGAGGCGGCGACCGCGAGCCAAAGCCTGATCGAGCCCGTCGATGTCACCTTTGCCGGCGCCGATGAACGTAGCGGCAGGATCTATTTGAGCCCGGTCGAGAAGGCGGAAGGCGAGAGCGAGGCGACGATTGCTTATGCGATCGACACGACCGAGCAGCGGGCGCTTGAGATGCAGATCGCCCAGAGCCAAAAGATGCAGGCGGTCGGTCAGCTCGCTGGCGGCATCGCCCATGACTTCAACAACATGCTGACGGCAATTATTGGCTTCTCCGACTTCCTCCTGATGAACCACCGGCCCACCGACCCGGCCTTCCAGGACATTATGAACATCAAGCAGAACGCCAACCGGGCCGCGGGGCTCGTGCGCCAACTGCTTGCCTTCTCGCGCCAGCAGACCTTGCGCCCGCAAGTGCTCAAGCTCGGCGAGGTGTTGTCGGAACTGTCCATTCTACTTGGCCGCCTGCTCGGCGAGAATGTGGAACTCAGTCTAGAGCAGGCAACCGATCTCTGGCCGGTCAAAGCCGACCTTCACCAATTCGAGCAGGTTGTCATCAATCTTGCCGTGAACGCGCGCGATGCCATGGAGGATGGCGGCAAACTCTCCATCCGCACCGCCAATGTGACAGAGCTTCAGTCGCGCGAGCTGGGCTTAAGCGATTTGCCGCCCGCGGATTATGTGATGATCGAAGTGCGCGATAGCGGCTGTGGCATGAGCGATGAAGTACAGGCGAAGGTCTTCGAGCCGTTCTTCTCGACCAAGGAGATCGGCCGGGGGACTGGGCTTGGCCTGTCCACCGTCTACGGCATCGTCAAACAGACGGGCGGCTACATCTTCGTCGATAGCGAGGAGGGCAAAGGCACTGCCATGCGGGTCTACCTGCCGCGCTACGAGGCAGGGGCGGCCGAAGTGGATCAGGAGCCGGAGAAGCTCGAGCGCATGCCCGAGAAGCCAAAAGACCTGACCGGGCGCGGTACCGTGCTTCTCGTCGAAGACGAAGACGCGGTCAGAGCCTTCGCTGCCCGCGCGCTCGGCCAGCGTGGTTACAAAGTGCTTGAGGCATCGACCGGCGCGGAGGCGCTGGAGGTCTTCGAAGACCACGAAGGCGATGTCGACCTCGTGGTGAGCGACGTGGTGATGCCTGAGATGGATGGTCCGACCCTGATGAACGAGCTGCGCCGCGATCACCCCGACATCAAGATCATCTTCATGTCGGGCTATGCCGAGGACGCGTTCCGCCGCAATCTGGCTGAGAACGAGGAATTCATGTTCTTGCAAAAGCCATTCGATCTGAAGCAGCTCGCCGCCGCGGTGAAGGCCGCGCTGGAGGACTAGGCAAGCGCCGGTGCACGCTTGTCCGCAAAGTCCCTTTGGGCTTCCCTTGAGCGTCGATCGCGTCTAATGCGGGGCCAAGAAACCAGCCCCTATTCCATTCCAAGCTTGGAGTTCCCGCGTGCCCGATTACGAGGTCCTGCCGGAAGAAGAAGACGGCGAGCCTTCGCGGAGACAGCGAAAAAAGCCAAAAATGCCGTCGCTCACCATTGAGCGCTATGGCGGGCGCTTGCTCTATGTCTGGTTCGGCATGCGTTTCTCGACCCTGATCCGCCTGTTTTGGCGGGGCCGTTTCTCGTTCACGCTCAACTGCATCCCCGACACGCTGGCGCTGTTTCTCTGGGTGCCGTGGAACACGCCGCTCAGATGGATCTCCGAGTGGAAATACGGCAAGCAGGCCGACACGCTGCCGCTCGGTGAGCCGCCGATCTTTGTCATTGGCCATTGGCGGAGTGGCACCACGCTGCTCCACGATCTGTTCTCCGAGGATCCGGACCTCGCTTATCCCACGACCTATGAGTGCTTCTTCCCGCACCACTTCCTTCTGACCGAGGGGAAGCTCGATCATGTGTTCAAGGTGCTGCTGCCCAAGCGGCGTCCTCAGGACGACGTGCCGGTGGGCTTCGACCGCCCCCAGGAAGAGGAATTCGCCATGATCATGTTGGGGGAGGGATCGCCCTACAACACCATGGCGTGGCCCCGGCGCGGCCCGGCCGACACGGACTATCTCGACTTCAAGGGACTGACCGAGAAGCAGAAGAAAAGCTGGGCCGACACGTTCATGTGGTTCTACCGCCGGCTCAACCTCAAGCACGGTAAGCGCCTCGTCATGAAGACGCCGGGCAACGCTGCGCGCCTCAAAATACTCACCAAGCTTTTTCCCGACGCCCGCTTTGTCTTCATTGCCCGGAACCCGCTCGACGTGTTCCCGTCTACGGTCAAGCTGTGGCGCGCGCTCTATTCCACCCAAGGACTGCACAATCCACCATATCTGGAGCCTTGGCTCGACGACTATGTGCTCGACACCTTCGCCCGGTTCACCGAGGCCTATGAGGAAGACCGCCACCTGATCTCCAAGGACCGTCTTTATGAGATCCGCTATGAGGATCTCGTGAAGGACCCGGTCGGCGCCATGCGCGGCATTTATGAGAAGCTTGGCATTGCAAAGTTCGATGAGGCCGAAGGCCCGATGCGCGCGATCTTCTCCGACCGCTCCGACCATCGGGTGTCGTCCTACTCACTGCCGCGGCCCGTTGCCCGGAGGATCGCTGAGCGCCTTGGCCCCTTCATCGACCGCTACGGTTATCGCGACGCGGTGGATGCAGTCCTCAAGGCCGAGCCTGCGGCCGACGGGCGGGGATAGTTTTTACCGCTTCCGCTATCTATGGTCGGAGACGGTGCAGGTCGGCGTGATGGCGCAGGATTTGCTGAACGACCCGGTGCGGCGAGGGGCGGTGATCCTGCAGCCCGACGGCTATTACGCGGTCGACTATGCAAGCCTTGGCCTAAGGATGGCGAGCTTCGCGGAATGGCAAGCGAGCGGTCCGGCCTCGGTGCAGCTCAATGCAACCCAGCCTCCTGCTGGCCCAATGCCAGTGAAGCATACGCGCGGGGCCGTTTTTGCGGATCACTGAGGCGTGCGAAGTACTGGACGCGGCGGGCTGACCACCGAGGGCAACGCCCACCTCGGCACGAACCAGCGCGCGACCAGCCGTGCCATAATCACGACCCTCAACAAAATGTTCCGAGCGAAGGACCCCTTCGGGCTGTCATTTTCTTAGTCAACAGCATGAGAACATATTGCGAACAAAGAACAAAGCATGTACACTGGTCCCCACAGCCTTCCAAGCGTTGCTTCATCCCAAGGCGCGCGCAATGGGAAGGCACGGGATAGACCGAGCACTGCCATTTACGCGCCCCATGGGGCTATGAAATAAGGGAGAAGACTCATGTCGAACGCTGCATTGCGCCTTGTCGAAGGGGGAGAGATGGACAAAGAGAAGGCTCTTGAGGCGGCGATCTCCCAGATCGAGCGAAATTGCGGCAAAGGCTCGATCATGCGCCTTGGCCAGAATGAGAGCGTGGTCGAGATTGAATCGATCCCGACGGGCTCGTTGGGCCTCGATATCGCGCTCGGCATTGGTGGGCTGCCTCGCGGCCGCGTCGTTGAGATCTATGGACCGGAATCCTCCGGCAAGACTACGCTGGCTTTGCACGTCATCGCCGAGGCCCAGAAGAAGGGCGGCGTTTGCGCCTTTGTCGATGCGGAACATGCTCTCGACACCATCTATGCGCGCAAGCTTGGCGTCGATCTGGAGCAGGTGCTGATTTCCCAGCCGGATACCGGAGAACAAGCACTTGAGATTGGCGACACCTTGGTGCGCTCCGGCGCCATCGACGTGTTGGTGGTCGACTCGGTGGCGGCACTGACGCCGAAAGCCGAACTCGAAGGCGAGATGGGCGACTTTCAGATGGGCGCCCAGGCGCGGCTGATGAGCCAGGCGCTGCGGAAGCTCACCGGCTCCATCTCTAAGTCCAAATGCATGGTCATCTTCATCAATCAGATCCGCATGAAGATCGGCGTGATGTTCGGCTCACCCGAAACCACGAGCGGCGGCAACGCCTTGAAATTCTATGCCTCTGTCCGCCTCGACATTCGCCGTATTGGCGCCATCAAGGATCGTGACGAGGTTGTCGGCAATCAGACCCGCGTCAAGGTGGTGAAGAACAAAGTGGCGCCGCCTTTCAAGCAGGTTGAGTTCGACATCATGTATGGTGAGGGAGTCTCCAAGATGGGCGAGCTTGTCGATCTTGGGGTGAAGGCTGGCATCGTCGAGAAGTCCGGGTCGTGGTTCTCCTACGACAGCGAGCGCATCGGCCAGGGCCGTGAAAACGCCAAGACCTATTTGCGGGAGCATCCCGCCATGGCTGCCAAGATCGAGAGCGCCGTGCGCCAGAGCGCGGGGCTCGATGGTGGGAAGATCCTCGATGAGATGGCTGAGGACAGTGCGGCCACAAGTGAGAGTGAAGCTGCCAGCGGCCTTAACGAGGATGTGGCGCCCGTGGCAGCCATCGCTGGCGGTGGCCGGCGGGGCAAGCGTGGCAGTTCGGGGCTGGACGGCTAGCCCATTATTTGGTGACGGGCCCCTGAGCGGGGCCCGTAGCGCCGTCTTCCCACGTCATAGCCTCTCCTGGGCAACCAAGGCTTTTTAAGCTCCTGCGTGCGGTTTTCTCCTGGCTGGACAGGGTTCGCGCCAGACTTTATGTCTCACGGCGAGCAGCGCAGTCACGCATCGGCGCCCGCCGAATCGGCTAGGGTGGCGGAAGGCGTGAATTGCCCTTTGCGCGAGAACCTTAAGGTCCAGCCAAAACGCTATGAGCGCCGCCAAATCTCCCAGCGACAGGTCGCCAAGCGCCACATCGGATAGTCCTGCCGCCGCAATGGGGCGGCAGGCTTTGCCGTCGCGCGTCAACGACATCCGAGCAGGTTTCCTCGACTTCTTTGCCAAGAACGATCATGTGGTCGTGCCGTCGAGCCCGCTCGTGCCACGTCACGATCCGACGTTGATGTTCACCAATGCCGGGATGGTGCCATTCAAGAACGTGTTCACCGGCCAGGAAAAGCCGGTGGCGGCGCGTGCCGCCTCGTCGCAGAAATGTGTGCGGGCTGGCGGTAAGCATAACGACCTCGATAATGTGGGTTTTACCGCGCGTCACCACACCTTCTTCGAGATGCTCGGCAATTTCTCGTTTGGCGACTACTTCAAAGAGCGCGCCATCGTGCTCGCCTGGGAATTGCTGACCAAGGAACTGGCCCTCGACCCGAAGCGCCTGCTGGTCACCGTCTATGCCGACGATGAGGAGGCGGCGAAGCTTTGGAACAAGGTGGCGGGCATTCCCGATCAGGACATCATCCGCATCGCGGGTGCCGACAACTTTTGGTCCATGGGCAACATCGGACCATGCGGGCCCTGCTCGGAGATTTTCTACGATCATGGCTCTGTGCTGCCAGGTGGGCCGCCGGGCAGTCCTGACGAAGATGGCGATCGCTTCGTCGAGATTTGGAATCTCGTCTTCATGCAGTCCGAGCAGTTGGAGGAGGGCACGCGCGTGGCGCTGCCCCATCCCTCGATCGACACTGGCATGGGGCTCGAGCGTATCGCCGCGGTCATGCAGGGTACCCACGACAATTACGAAATCGATCTCTTCAAGACCCTGATCGCCGCGTCGGTTGATCTTACCGGCGTGCCGGCGGAGGGTGCCAAGGCGCCAAGCCACCGCATCATCGCCGACCATTTGCGCGCTGCCTCATTCCTCATTGCTGATGGTGTGCTGCCGTCCAATGAGGGCAGGGGCTATGTGCTCCGTCGCATCATGCGCCGTGCCATGCGCCACGCTCATCTGCTCGGTGCAAAAGATCCGTTGCTCTATAGACTGGTGCCGACGCTGACGGCTGAGATGGGCCGCGCCTATCATGAGCTGGAACGGGGAGAGGCGCTGATCGAGGAGACGCTGAAACTCGAAGAGACCCGCTTCCGTGAGACGCTTGAGCGCGGCTTAGGTCTTCTTGACGAGGCAGTCGAGGGGATGAACTCCGGCGATACGCTGCCGGGTGAAGTGGCCTTCAAGCTCTACGATACCTATGGCTTCCCCTACGACCTGACCGAGGATGCGTTGAAGACAAAAGGCATCGGCGTCGACGCGAAGGGCTTCGCCGCCGCCATGGAGCGCCAGCGCGCCGAGGCGCGGAAGTCGTGGGCTGGTTCCGGCGAGGCGGCGACCGAACAGCTTTGGTTCGAGCTGAAAGAGGACCTCGGCGCTACGGAGTTCCTAGGCTACGAGACCGAGGCCGCTTCCGGCGAGATCGTTGCTCTGGTCAAGGACGGACAACGTGTGGATGCGTTGGTCAACGGCGACCGCGGTATCGTCATCGTCAATCAGACACCCTTCTATGCCGAGTCCGGTGGCCAGGTCGGCGATCGCGGCATGCTGACCATCCCTGGAGAGACGGCGTTCAAGGTCGAGGACACGAAGAAGAAGCTACAAGGCCTCTTCCTTCATGACGGCGTGGTGGAGACCGGCGCACTGAAAGTTGGCGACACGGTCATGCTCCAGGTCGATCACGCCCGGCGCAGCGCGACGCGCGGCCATCACTCGGCCACCCATCTTCTGCATGAGGCATTGCGCGAGGTGCTGGGTAGTCATGTGGCGCAGAAGGGCTCGCTTGTGGAGCCGGGGCGGCTGCGTTTCGACTTTTCCCAGCCGAAGCCCATAACGGATGCGGAAATTCAGGCGGTCGAGGACCTAGCTAACGCCATGATCCTCCAGAACACGCCCGTCGAGACCCATTTGATGACGCCTGATGCGGCCATCGAGCAGGGCGCTCTGGCGCTGTTTGGCGAGAAATATGGCGACGAGGTTCGCGTTGTCTCGATGGGTACGGCCGAGGCCAGCACCAAGGCGGGCCACGCTTATTCCATTGAGCTTTGTGGCGGCACGCATGTGGGGCGCACTGGCGATATTGGTCTGCTCAAGATCACCGGCGAGAGTGCTGTGGCGTCGGGCGTTCGCCGTATCGAGGCGCTGACGGGCGATGCGGCTCGTGGCTTCCTCGCCGCCCAAGACGAACGGGTTCGCCGTGCGGCGGAGCTGTTGAAAGTTTCCCCCGACGACATGATTGAGCGGCTTGGCGCCGTCGTCGAGGAGCGCCGCAAGTTGGAACGCCAGTTGACCGACGCCAAACGCGATCTTGCGCTTCGGCCGGCGGGCGGTGCCACCGAGGCTTCGTCCGCTGTGCGTGAGCTTGGTTCCGTCAAGCTTCTCGCCCGGAGCATTCAAGGCGTTGCGCCAAAAGATTTGCGCGGGCTGGTCGACGAGGCCAAGCAGCAGCTCGGCTCCGGCATTGTCGTTCTGGTTGGCGTTGGTGAGGAAGGCAAAGCCGGGCTCATCGTTGGTGTCACCGACGACCTCAAGGATACGCACAACGCGGTTGAGCTAGTTCGGGTTGGCGCCGAAATCCTTGGGGGGAAGGGCGGTGGTGGCCGTCCCGATCTGGCCCAAGCCGGCGGACCGGATGGCGCGCGCGCCGACGAGGCGATCGAGGCGATTGCGGCCAAGATCACAACTAGCGCTGGGCAAGCCTAAGCCATGACCACCGCCTGGAGAAGCTGGCGGAGAAAAGTCCACGATATCTTAGAAGTCGGCGGCGACGCGCATCCTGCCGGACGCGTGGTCAACGCATTCATCGTTACCCTTATCTTCCTGAATGCCATCGCCTTCGCGGCGGAGACTGTCGGTAGCCTCTCCGCCAAATACGACGACGCCTTCCGGGCTTTCAATGTTTTTTCCGTGCTGGTGTTCACGGTGGAGTACGCGCTCCGGATTTGGAGCGCTGTCGATATTCCGATGTTGAGCCGCATGAAGCCGTGGCGGGCACGGCTCCGATTTGCCGCGCGCCCGCTGATGCTGATCGACTTGCTCGCATTCGCGCCCTGGTACCTGCATTGGATTTTACCGTTCGACTTGCGCATCCTGCGGGTGCTTCGCCTGTTCCGGCTGCTCAAGCTTGTGCGCTACTCGCCTGCTCTGCAAACATTGGCGCGCGTCGTGGCGGACGAGTACCGCGCGCTGATTGGCGCGCTGTTGGTCATTCTCGTGCTGCTGTTATTCGCCTCGACCGGCGCCTATTTCCTTGAGCGCGAGGTGCAGCCGGATTCCTTTGGTTCTATCCCCGCGGCGGCGTGGTGGGCGCTCGCTACCCTGACGACCGTGGGCTATGGCGACGTGGTTCCTATCACGCCCTGGGGCAAGGTGCTTGGCGGCGTTGTCATGCTGCTCGGCGTCTGCATGTTTGCGCTACCGGTCGCCATCATCGCCACGGGCTTCTCCCAAGAGTCGAACCGCCACCAATTCGTGGTGACCTGGAGCATGGTCGCTCGCGTGCCGCTCTTCGCTGGGATGGACGAGACCGAGGTCGCCGAGATCACTAAGCTGCTCTATACGCGGAATTATCTGCCTGGTGTTCCCATGGTGCGGGTTGGCGATACCGGCGACGAGATGTTTTTGATTGCCAGCGGTGAGGCGTTTGTCGATCTCACAGGCGGCAAGCAAATCGTCCTGAAAGCGGGCGATTTCTTTGGCGAGATGGCGTTGCTTGAGCGCCGGCGTCACACTCACGATGTCATCGCCAAGACCAAGTGCCGGGTTTATGTCCTGGACAGCCAGTCGCTTGCGCGCCTAAGCCGGCGTCACCCGGAGATCATCGACCGCATCCGAAAGGTGGCGGAGGTCCGGCGTGAATATGATGCCGTGCTGAACAAGAAGCCGCCACGGAAACAGCGCGCCCGGAGCCGGCAGGTCAAGAAAAAGACCTGAGTTATGCCGCGTTCAGGCGGCGTTGCGTTCAGCCATCGCTGCTTTGAGATTCTCGCCGATCTTGTCGATGAATCCGCCGGTCGACAACCACGCCTGTTCGGCGCCGACCAGCAAAGCAAGATCCTTGGTCATGAAGCCCGTCTCGATGGTCGAGACCACAATTTTTTCCAGCGTCTCGGCAAAACGTAGCAGCTCGTCATCCTTGTCGAGCTTGGCGCGGTGTTTCAGCGCGCCGCTCCAAGCGAAGATCGACGCCGTGGAGTTCGTGGACGTCGCGCGGCCCTGCTCATGTTGGCGGAAGTGGCGGGTCACGGTGCCATGCGCCGCCTCAGCCAGTACAGTCGTACCATCGGGCGTCATCAGCACGCTGGTCATCAGTCCGAGTGAACCGAAGCCTTGTGCCACCGTGTCTGACTGTACATCGCCGTCATAGTTTTTGCAGGCCCACACATAACCGCCCGACCATTTGAGTGCGGCGGCGACCATGTCGTCGATCAGCCGGTGCTCATAGGTGAGCCCGCGCTCTTCGAATTCGGTCTTGAATTCGTCCTCGTAAATCTCCGCGAAGATATCTTTGAAGCGGCCGTCATAGGCTTTGAGGATCGTGTTCTTGGTGGAGAGATAGACTGGCATGTTCCGGTTGAGCCCATATCGGAGCGATGCCCGCGCGAAATCGCGGATTGAACTGTCGAGATTGAACATGCCGAGCGCGATGCCCGACCCCTCGAAGGCATGGACCTCCTGCTCAATGCGCGTGCCATCTTCGCCCTCAAACGTGACAGTGAGCTTGCCTTTACCCGGTACGAGAAAATCGACGGCTCGGTAGATATCACCATAAGCGTGGCGGCCGATGATGATGGGCTTGGTCCAGCCCGGCACGAGTCGCGGCACATTCCTGCAGATGATCGGCTCGCGGAAGATCACCCCGCCGAGAATGTTGCGGATCGTGCCGTTCGGCGACCGCCACATCTTCTTTAGGCCAAACTCTTCGACCCGCGCCTCATCGGGTGTGATGGTCGCGCATTTGACACCGACGCCGTGTTCCTGGATGGCGCGCGCGGCATCGACCGTCACTTGATCGTCAGTCGAATCGCGATTCTCGATGCTGAGATCGAACTCAATCAGAGGCAGGTCGAGATGGGGCTCGATCAGCTTCTCTTTGATCATCTGCCAGATGACGCGGGTCATCTCGTCGCCGTTGAGATCGGCGATCGGGTTCTGCACCTTGATTTTGTCCACGCGAAATCTCCAGAGAAGGGGAATGGCCGGGCGGGAAAGACTGTGCCGCCCCATTGCGGGAGGCCGTCCCCTATAGCATCGTGCCGCCATGATGAAAGCAAATGCGGATAGCGGCAAGCAAACTGGAGCGGAAACGTCTCTGGTCGCGCCGGCCATTGTCCTTGTTATGCCGCAGCTCGGCGAGAACATCGGCTTTGCCGCCAGGGCCATGGCCAATTTCGGGCTTAGCGACCTGCGGCTCGTTGCCCCGCGCGACGGTTGGCCCAACGAGAAGGCGAGGGCGGCGGCAGCAGGAGCTGCCAATATAGTCGATGGGGCGAGGGTCTATGACAGCCTTGAGGAGGCGCTCGGCGGACTGAATTATGTGCTCGCCACCACCGCACGCCCCCGGGACCTGGTGAAGCTGGTGCTGAGCCCAGAGACGGCCGCGTCGGCGCTTTACGGGCGGGCGACCGCCACGGAGCGCACCGGGGTCATGTTCGGACCTGAGCGGAGCGGGCTCGACAATGACGCTCTGGCGCTCGCCGATGGGATCATCACCGCGCCTGTCGCCCCTGAGTTTGCTTCTCTCAGCCTGCCGCAGGCCGTGCTCCTGTTTTCCTATGAATGGCTGAAATGCCAACGGCCCGAGGCGTTGGGCCGCATCACCACATATGATGGTCCCGCCACAGAGGGCACGCCGGCACCTGCGACGAGACCGGCGACCCGGGCCGAGCTGTTCGGGCTGTTTGGGCATTTAGAGGATGAACTCGACCGGGCGGGCTTCCTGCGGCCGGTGGAGAAGCGCCCCTCCATGGTGCGCTCGATTCGCAACATGTTTCATCGTATGGGAACGACAGAGCAGGATGTGCGGACCTGGCGCGGGGTTGTGGCAGCGCTCACAAGGGATAAGCCCCGCCAAGGGGATAAGGTGTCATAGTTAGGCCCCGTTTGTCCTATTGCGATGCCCACCAACGGTGCTAGAGCTTCCGCCAGTTGAAGAAGAGGGTGAACGATGAAATTTGTTTGGAGTCAGTTGGGCGGGGCTATAAGCGCCGCAATCATGGCATTGCTGATGAGTGCCGCTGCGGGAGCCGCCGAGACGGCTGGCACGGCTTTGATTGCCGCCGATGAGCTCGATAAGCGCAGCAAGCAAGCCGCGGGCGCGCCTGGCCAGTCAAAGGGGATGAGCGACAGCGCCGTGCGCGTGCTCATGACCTATGCGTTTTCGATCATCCCGGACGATGCCAAGGGCCCCGACGGTAAGCCGATCAAGATCGACAGGTCCGACCCCAAGCCGTATCTCATCCCGAGCGATGATGCCCGGCGTGTGATTCGCGCCGCTACTCGTTCGGCCTATGCGGAGGTCTGCGAAGTTCCTGAACTTGGACGGGCGAATTTCGATACCCTGATCAAGGGCGAAGAGGCGCGGGCGTCATGGAGCCCAGAGCAGATTCAGATGATCAATGCGCTGTATGTGTTCTCGGTCTCCTATTTCACTGGCAACATTAAGATCACAGCCAAGGAAGAGCCTGCCGATCCGCCTGCTGACGGCGCCCCGGCCGAGGCTGCTGCGGAGACGATCATCTCCGCAGAGGCGCCCAAATGCCCGCCGGCGCAGAAACAGAAGGTCATCAACGCCATCAACGCCTATGTTCAGGGGTCAAAAACGGCCCCGGTCAAGCCATAAAGGCCGTTTTGGGCGCTCATTGGCACTTGGACATTTTTGAAGCTGCAATTGACAGTTTCCAAGCATTGCGTGTAACAGAACGGTCAAGGTTCTAACGATTTGGGCCTTGGGGATCGCCGGGACGACTCTGGCGGTCCAATACCACCACCATCCATGGGTTTTTGCGGCAGACGCGGGGACGAAACCGCCCGCGGAAAGCTTGATTTTGCTTTGGAGTCTTAGGGTATGACGAAACGCATTCACGCCAAGCACAAGATTGACCGGAGGCTCGGCGAGAATATCTGGGGCCGGCCTAAGAGCCCCCAAAACAAGCGCGAATACGGACCTGGCGAGCATGGCCAGCGCCGTCGCGGCAAGCTTTCTGACTATGGCCAGCAGCTCAGGGCCAAGCAGAAGCTCAAAGGCTATTACGGCAACATCACCGAGAAGCAGTTCAAGGCCATCTACCACGAGGCCTCGCGCCTCAAGGGCGATACGTCGGAAAGGCTGATCGGCCTTCTAGAGCGCCGCCTAGATGCTGTGGTCTATCGCGCCAAGTTCGTCCCGACAGTGTTTGCCGCGCGCCAGTTTATCTCCCACGGCCACGTGAAGGTTAACGGCAAGCGCGTCAACATTCCTAGCTATCGTTGCCGTGAAGGCGATGTGGTCGAGGTGCGGGACAAGTCCAAGGAAGCGGGCCTCGTGCTTGAGGCGGCCCAGAGCCCCGAGCGCGATGTGCCTGACTATGTCGATGTCGACCACGGTAAGATGACCGCGAAGTTCACGCGCATCCCCGCACTGGCGGACGTTCCGTATCCTGTCGTGATGGAGCCGAACCTCGTCATCGAGTTCTATTCGCGCTAATCCCGCGCGAACTCTCGCACTAGTCTTTCGAAGATTATGAGGCGGATGCTGAGCGCCGAGGCGCTCAGGCTGTTTCCGTCTGCGCGTTGTTGGCGATGCCCTTGGCCTTCAGCATCCCCTGAAGCTCGCCAGCCTGGAACATCTCGCGCACGATATCGCAGCCGCCAACAAACTCGCCTTTGACATAGAGCTGCGGAACCGTCGGCCAATTTGAGAAGGCCTTGACGCCCTCGCGCACTGACATGTCGTCGAGCACGTTGATGTCTTCGTAGTCCACGCCGAGATGGCCAAGAATCTGGGCGACCTGCATGGAGAAGCCGCATTGGGGCATCTCGCTGGTGCCCTTCATGAACAGCACCACATCGTTGGCCGCGATCTGCTTGCCAATCCAGTCCTGAACGTCTTGCTCACTCATATCTCGATCCTTTCTGCGCGGGCTCTAAGGTGCCGCGGTCTTCAGAGCCAGCGCGTGTAACACGCCGCCCATATTGCCTTGAAGGGCTTCATAGACCATCTGATGCTGCTGGACGCGCGACTTCCCGCGAAAGTCCTCTGACACGACGCTCGCCGAATAGTGGTCGCCGTCGCCAGCGAGATCCTCGATCTGGATTTCGGCGTCGGGGAAGCGCTCTTTGATCAGGCGCTCAATGTCGGCTGCTGCCATTGCCATAGTCTATAGTTCCTTGTCTCGCGCGATCTTAGCCCTGCGCCATGAAGTCCGGCAACCAGGCCTCATGGGCCGCTCTAAGAGTGGCCAAAGGTAAGGCGTCTTCGCCCGGAAGCGTGATCGTATCGCCCCCAATTGTGCCCAGCGCGCCAACAGGGACATTGGCGTCTGCACCCGCCCTAAAGACAGCCTCGGCCTTGCCAGGCGATACCGCGACCACATAGCGGCCCTGGTCTTCGCCGAACCATGCCGCATGGGCAGGGATATTGTCTGGGCCCGCTTCGAGCGCGACGCCCTTGCCTCCGGCCAGCGCCATCTCCGCGACGGCGACCAGAAGGCCGCCATCGGAGACGTCATGCACCGCCAATACGGCTCCGTCGTTGATGAGTGTCCGCACCAAATCACCGGTACGCTGTTCGGCGTTGAGATCAACTGGCGGCGGGGCTCCTTCTAAGCGGTCCAACATCACCTGCATATAGGTCGATTGGCCAAGATGACCAGTCTGCTCGCCCAACATGAGCAGAAAATCGCCGTCGCTTTTAAGGGCTATGCCAGTCATGTCATCGATATTGTCGATCAGCCCGATACCGCCGACCGCGGGCGTCGGTGGGATGCCAACGCCATTGGTCTCGTTGTAGAGAGAGACATTGCCGGACACGACCGGGAAGTCCAGGGCGTTGCAGGCTTCAGCCATGCCTTGGACCGCGCCGACGAACTCGCCCATGATTTCAGGCCGCTCGGGATTGCCGAAATTCAAACAATCAGTAATGGCGAGCGGCTTGGCGCCGGTCGCCGTCAGATTGCGCCAGCACTCGGCGACGGCCTGCTTCGCCCCTTCGTGAGGGTCGGCGGAGCAATAACGCGGAGTGACGTCGCAGGAGATCGCCAGACCCTTCTCGGTGCCATGCACGCGCACCACGGCCGCGTCGCCGCCTGGGCGCTGCACCGTGTCGTTCATGACCATGTGGTCGTATTGCTCGTAGATCCAGCGGCGCGAGGAGAGGTGAGGGGAGCCCATAAGGGGCTCAAGCGCGCCGAGAATACTGTCCGGTGCCGGGACGTCTGAAGGCGCGATCGTCTCCTGCTTCGGCTTTGGAACCCAGGGGCGCTCATACATCGGCGCGGCATGGGCCAGTGCGGCCAGCGGGATGTCCGCCTTCTCTTCGCCGCCATGGCGCACCACGAGGTGGCCGGTGTCGGTGGTCTTTCCGATCACCGCGAAGTCGAGCTCCCATTTGGTAAAAATGCGTTCGGCGATGGGCTCGACGCCGGGCTTCAGCACCATGAGCATGCGCTCTTGGCTTTCCGACAGCAGCATCTCGTAAGCCGTCATGGCCGTCTCGCGAGTCGGCACGTGATCGAGGTCGAGCATCAGGCCGACGCCGCCTTTGTCAGCCATCTCAACCGAAGATGAGGTCAGCCCCGCGGCGCCCATATCCTGAATGCCGACGATCGCGTCCTCTGCCATCAATTCGAGACAGGCTTCAAGCAGGAGCTTCTCGGTGAACGGGTCGCCCACTTGAACCGTGGGCCGCTTCTCCTCGGACGCCTCGTCAAACTCGGCTGATGCCATGGTGGCGCCGTGGATGCCGTCGCGGCCCGTCTTCGAGCCCACATAGACTACGGGTAGCCCCACACCCTTCGCCGCCGAGGTGAAGATGCGGTTGGCGTCGATCAGGCCGACACACATAGCGTTGACCAATATATTCTCGTTGTAGCGAGCGTCGAAATTGGTCTCGCCGCCCACTGTTGGCACGCCCATGCAGTTGCCGTAGTCGCCGATGCCCGACACGACGCCAGCCACGAGGTGGCGGGTCTTGGCGTGCTCAGGCGCGCCGAAGCGCAGAGCGTTCATGTTGGCCACGGGCCGCGCACCCATGGTGAAGACATCGCGCATGATGCCGCCAACGCCAGTCCCCGCACCCTGATAGGGCTCGATGTAAGACGGGTGGTTATGGCTCTCCATCTTGAACACCGCCGCTAGGCCGTCGCCGAGATCGACCACGCCGGCATTCTCGCCGGGGCCGAAGATAACGTGCGGACCCGTGGTGGGCAGTGTCTTCAGCCAGACGCGAGAGGATTTGTAGGAGCAATGCTCCGACCACATCACCGAGAAAATTCCGAGTTCGGTGATGGTCGGCTCGCGGCCAAGCTCTTTCAGCAAGACGGCATATTCATCTGGGCTTATGCCGTGCTCGGCAACGAGTTCATCGGAAATGGCTTCCGCCTTTTGGGCTGCGCCCGCCGCGCCGCTCAATGGATAGCCTCCACCAAAGAGGCGAACATCTTGGTCCCGTCAGTGCCGCTGAGGGCCGCGTCCGCTAGGCGCTCCGGATGCGGCATTAAGCCAAGCACTGTTCCCGTTTTGTTATAGATGCCGGCGATGTTGCGGCACGAGCCGTTGGTGTTGGCGTCCGCGGTGACCGCGCCTGAGGCGTCGCAATAACGGAAAGCAACGCGGTTCTCGCCTTCCAGCCGGTCGAGTGTGGCGTCGTCGGCGAAATAGCTGCCGTCCTTGTTGGCGACGGGAAAACGTACGACTTCGCCTTCTTGATAGTGCCGGGCGAAGCCTGTGTCGTTGCGCTCGACTTTGAGCAGCACGTCCTTGCAGATGAAGCGCAGCGTCGCGTTGCGCATGAGGACGCCAGGAAGCAGCCCAGCCTCGGTCAGCACCTGGAAACCGTTGCAGATGCCAAGCACCGGGGTTCCGGCACGGGCGCGGCTGACCACTTCGCGCATTACCGGCGAATGGGCGGCCATGGCGCCGGAGCGCAGATAGTCGCCGTAGGAGAAGCCACCGGGCAACACGATGAGGTCTGACTTCGGCAGCTCGGAATCGCCGTGCCACACCATGGCGGGCGCATGGCCCATGACGGATTTGAGCACGACCGCAGCATCGCGGTCGCAATTCGAACCAGGGAAAACGATGACGCTGGCTTTCATGCTTTTCGAGCCCCGTTGGGCGAGGCTCGGTTAGGCCGCGTCGAGCTCATAGGCGTAATTCTCGATGATGGTGTTGGCGAGAAGCTGTTCGCACATGCGCTCGATTTCGGCACTGGCGCGGGCCGGATCGCTCTCCGCGACCTCGACCTCGATATATTTTCCCTGACGGACGCCATCCACCGAGCCGAAGCCTAGCGCGTGTAGTGCGCCCTCGATCGCCTTGCCTTGCGGATCGAGCACGCCCGGCTTCAGGGTGATGGTAATGCGCGCCTTCATGCCGCTCTCTTCAACTTCCGCCTATTTAGACTGCACGAGCACAGGGCCACTCTGCGCCTGCCCAGGATTGCCAACGTGCAAGCCCAGCCGGCGCGCCACTTCTTGGTAGGCTTCGACAAGGCCGCCCATGTCGCGGCGGAAACGATCCTTGTCGAGCTTGTCGTGAGTCTCGATATCCCACAACCGGCAGCAGTCCGGCGAAATCTCGTCGGCGAGGACAACGCGCATTTGCTCGCCTTCCCAAAGCCGGCCGAACTCGACCTTGAAGTCCACGAGCCGGATCCCAACTCCGAGAAACAACCCCGACAGGAAGTCGTTGATACGAAGCGCCAGGGACATGATGTCGTCCAGCTCTTGCGGCGTGGCCCAGCCAAAAGCGGTGATGTGCTCTTCGGTGACCATCGGGTCGTCGAGTTCGTCGGACTTGTAATAGAACTCGACGATCGAGCGGGGCAGGGTCGTGCCCTCGTCAAGTCCGAGCCGGGTCGACAGCGAGCCGGCGGCGACATTGCGGATCACCACCTCGATCGGAATGATTTCGACTTCGCGGATCAGCTGCTCGCGCATATTGAGCCGCTTGATGAAATGCGTGGGCACGCCGACATCGCCGAGCTTATTGAAGAGATACTCGGAGATGCGATTGTTGAGGACGCCTTTACCCTCGACGCGGTCATGCTTCTTATTATTGAAGGCGGTCGCGTCGTCCTTGAAATGCTGGACGAGCGTGCCGGGCTCGGGCCCCTCATAGAGGATCTTAGCCTTGCCTTCGTAAACCTTCCGGCGGCGGTTCATATTTAGTTCCTCACTCACTCGGCTCTAACGACTAACAAACGCCTAGCGCGCGGGGATTGGGGTATCCCAGGCCGCGCGCTATGAAAAAAGTCACCATCGAAGGAATCGGATCAAGAATTCTGAAGCGACCTTAGCGTAAGGTAAGGGGGCAGACAACGGGCCCTAAAGACGTGGGTTCTGCCCCGGGAATTGTTGATTTCCAGGCGTTTCAGCGCTATCACGCGCCTTGAGAAGGGGGATTTTCCCCACAAGTTCTAAGTGCTCAGCCCCTGGCTTTTCGGGGGCGATTTGGAGGTTTTGGGCCGATGACGAGTTTTGATGATCGCGAGAAGGGCTTTGAGAAGAAATTCGCCCTCGATGAAGAGTTGATGTTCAAATCCGCCGCCAGACGCAACAAATTGCTCGGGCTTTGGGCAGCCGAGAAAATGGGTCTGTCGGGCGACGATGCGCAAGGCTATGCGCGCGAGGTAGTCAAGGCCGACCTTGAGGAGCCCGGCGAGGAGGATGTCTTCCGTAAGATCAGGGGAGATTTCGATGCCAAAAGCATTGATCAGTCGGACCATCAGATCCGTCGCGCCATGGCTGAAACCATGGCCGAGGCGGTCAGCCAAATCGAAACCGAAGGCAAGGCTTAAGCCTCGTCATGCCGGAGGACCGGTTCCGCCAAGCCGCCCGTGAGCGTCGCCCGCTATTCATAGCGTGGCTCACGCTGAATTCGCCCTTCGTCATCGAGCTGGCGGGAGAGGCGGGCTGGGACTGTGTTGCCATCGACCAGCAGCATGGGCTTGGGGACAACGAGGCGCTTGTCGCCTGTCTGACGGCGGCGAAAGCTGCCGGTCTGCCCGCTCTCGTTCGCGTGGCCAATAACGATCCTGGCCTGGTTGGCCGGGCGCTCGACGCTGGTGCTGAGGGCGTTGTGTGCCCGCTGATTAACGGCGTAGACGATGCTGAGGCTTTCGTCCGGGCCGTGAAATATCCGCCGCGCGGCACTCGGAGTTGGGGCCCATATCGAGCGAAGCTCGGCCACGGCGGCGACTATTTCACCATCGCCAACGATCTCACAATTGCCTGTCCCCAGATTGAGACCAAAGGCGCGCTCGACCAGCTCGATGACATTCTCGGGCTAGACGGGGTGGACATGGTTTGCTTCGGCCCGAATGACCTCTCAGTGGCGCTGACGGGCCGCCTCGACATTTGG
>JAGPVD010000040.1 GCA_018067145.1 Methyloceanibacter sp. | reverse complement strand
CGATTTCGCCCTCGATGGTGAGGCGGACGCCGATGATCCTGCAGACTTGGTGATGATACCAATGGGGGAAGCTGCGCGCGTAGCGTGAGCCGGTCCACACGAATAAAAGCTGCAGCGGCATCAGCGGTATAGTGAAGACGAAGAATGCCACCAGCACCAAGAACGCACGCAGGCTTCTCATATCCATGAGGTCAATCGCGACTTACGGCGGGTCGTTTTACGCCGGACATCAATAGCAAGTGCGCTGTCCGTAACGCGTGGTGCAGATGCCGCGCAGAGCGGGGTTGCTGCGTCGGGGAGGCAGCGTCTCCAAACGGCAATCCCTGCGGACTTCATCATAGCCCCACTCACTGATGGTGCAGACTTCGCGCATGGCTACGGGCACGACTTTGGCGTCGGGTCCGATCTCCGTTGCGAATGCGGGCTGGATCGCGCTGCCAAGCAACAAGACCACCAAGGTGAGACCAATCCGCGTTCCCATCACGCCACCCCCATATTCCTTGTTTAGACGCGCGTTCAAATTGTCCCGGCCTTGGCGCGGTGTCAAACGGGGCTGCTCCCCTATTTGTCGTCTTTGGTGGGGCTGCCGAACAATTCAAGCCGGTGCCCGATCAGACGAAAACCGAGTTCCTTGGCGACGCGCTCTTGCAGGCGCTCGATGTCCTCGTTGCGGAACTCGATGACCTCGCCGGTCTCGACGTTGATCAGATGATCGTGGTGGCCATGACCGGCCGGCTCGTAGCGAGCGCGGCCATCGCCGAATTCGTGGCGTTCGACAATGCCGGCGCTCTCCAGCAAACGCACGGTGCGATAGACGGTGGAGAGCGAAATGCGCGGATCGCGGATGCTCGCCCGTCGATAGACCTCTTCGACGTCAGGATGGTCGTGCGCTTCCGACAGCACGCGGGCGATGACCCGGCGTTGGCCGGTCATGCGCATGCCGCTCTCGGCGCATAACCGCTCCAGCCTGCTTTCCCGTGTCGCTGGTTCGGACATGGGTCCCCGGCTATCGTTGGTCTTTAAATGGCTCATCGGCGATTGGCCCATCATCGGAGCGTCGATCTGAAAGGGCAAGACTGAAGATCGTGGCATCGGCGCCGTCCTCATAGTAGCCGGGGCGTCGCCCAACTGGGGCTGCGCCAAAGCTGCGATAAAGTGTGAGCGCTTCCATATTGCCGTCCGCCACCTCCAGGAAAATCTGTGTCGCGCCGCTCGCGTGCAGATCGTCCACGGCGCGGGTCAGCAAAACGCGACCCAAACCTGTGCGACGGCAGGCGGGCATCACGCCGAGAGTCAGAAGCTCAGCCTCGTCGGCGGCGTGCCTTGCAATCAAGAGCCCCCCAGCGTCTTTACCGGCCACGACGCCGATGAGGCAAATAACGCCTGGCGCGGCCACGAACTGCGCCATGGTGGCCTCGTCCCAAGGGTGGTCTGAAGGGCCATCGAAGCTGTGTGCGTGGATAACGGCCATAAGGGGGGCATCAGCCAGCGTGGCGTTGCGCACGGCAATCTCCGTCGCCATCAGCGCCTCCCGATCGCCGTCACTTGGGGCTTGGCGTCGGGCGGCCTCAGATAGAGCGGACGTAGATTGGCGGTGGTCTCGCCGGTCTCAAGCACGATCTCGGCGAGCGCCAGGGCGTTTGGCTGCAGCGTTGTGCGTGCGGGTTCGATCTTGCGGTTCTGCCCCGCTGCCGCTTCGGCCATGATTTGCGCGCCGCTACCGACGGCTAACAGGAGCCCGTCGGGCAGAATTCTTACGGCGTCGTCCGGCGCAATGAGCAACGGTCCGTCAAGCGTAGCGCCGTCTTCGTCATAGAGCCCGAAATAAAGCATCCCGCGCCGCGCATCGGCGGCGACGGCAAAGGGGCCCTTTGGCGCTGCACCGTCCATGAGCGCTACGCACGCCATGACTGCGAGACTGTCAGTGCCAAACAGCTTGGCTCTGGTTGTGAGCGCCAGCCCACGTGCGGCGGCAATGGCGATACGCACGCCGGTGAAGCTGCCAGGTCCGACAGTCGCCGCGATCACATCGAAATCGCGCGGCTCGATCCCCGCCTCGGCGATGACCGCTTGCACCATCGGCATCAGCGCCTCGGCGTGGCCGCGCCGCATTTCCACTTGCCGGGCATGGAGCGTGCGCGTTCCATCGCTGGCGCAAAGCACAGCCGCGGAACAGGCACCCATGCTCGTATCGAGCGCGAGAATGTTCATGGAGACTTCTTAAAGGATGAGGGCCATCTGGTCGAAGTCGAACCGTGGCGCTCGTGGCCTGAGGGCAGAGCTGCTGCCATAGCCGAGATTGCACAGAAAGTTCGATTTGACTTGCGTGCCGGCGAAGAAGTCGCGGTCGACACCTTCATTATCGAAGCCCGACATGGGCCCACAGTCGAGGCCGAGCGCCCGCGCGGCCATGATTAGATAGGCGCCTTGAAGCGTGCCGTTGCGAAAGGCCGTGTCGGCGATCTTCTGGGGCTTGCCGGTAAACCAGCTCTTGGCGTTGGTGTGGGGAAACAGCATCGGCAGGTGCTGGTAGAATTCGAGGTCATAACCGATGATGGCGCAGACGGGCGCCTTCATGGTTTTATCCTGATTGCCATCCGATAAATATGGTTTGAGCTTTTCCTTCGCCGCGTCGGACTTCACGAAGACAATGCGGGCCGGGCTGCAGTTGCCCGATGTCGGACCGAGCTTCACCAGGTCGACAAGTTCGTGGAGCAGTGCATCGGGAATGTCTTTGTCGAGCCAAGCGCTCCGCGAGCGCGCCTCGCGGAAAACCTGATCAAGACAAGCGTCTGGAATAGGCCGAGTCAAATCGGACGGACTTCCTGCACTTCAGGAATGAAGTGCCGGAGCAGGTTCTCGATGCCGTGGCGCAGTGTTGCCGTCGAACTTGGGCAACCCGCGCAAGCGCCGCGCATATGCAGGAACACAACGCCGTCGCGATAGCCCTGGAAGGTGATGTCGCCGCCATCTTGCGCCACAGCAGGCCGCACGCGCGTGTCGAGCAACTCCTTGATCGTCTTGACCGTGTCTTCGTCTTCGGGCTCGAAAAATTCTTTCTCGCCGTCCGCCTGCTCGGACGCACCGTCCGCTGTCATGGCCTCGCCGGACATGTAATGTTCCATGATGGCGCCGAGAATGGCGGGCTTCAGATTCTGCCACTCGCCGTCGCCCTTAGTGACGCTGATGAAATCCGAACCGAGGAACACACCACGCACGCCGTCGATCTCGAACAGGCGAGCGGCAAGGGGTGAACTCTCGCTCTCGGCCTGGTCGCGATATTCGACCGCGCCCTCGCTGAGAACGGGCCGCCCCGGAATGAATTTTAGGGTGGCCGGATTGGGTGTCGCTTCGGTCTGGATAAACATCGGGCGCCTCTTAGGCTCCTTAGCGCGCAACCCCTGAAAGGCTACGTCAGATTAGAATTATTCTACTCGATATTTGAGGTTTGCGACCCTCAAAGTCAAGCCAGCGCCAGGATTTCTCTGTCGAGCGATGACTGTTGGGTCGATCATATCACGAGACGCCCCACGACGTGACTGCGATGAGTGGACCGTCAGCATTTCGCGACATGGTTCGAGACATGCCCCAAGACCTGGCCGGAAATTGTTGCCCGAAAATCGGTCGCATGGCGCAAGCAGGCCGCCTACTACTGTCTCCATGACCACGCGGCGGTTCATGGATCGGGAGGAGGAGTTCTGGGGCGCACTGCAGCGTCGAGATTCCTCTTACGAGGGGATATTCTTCGTTGGTGTGAAAACTACAGGGATCTTCTGCCGGCCGAGTTGTCCCGCGCGAAAGCCGCTCCGCCAGAATGTCCAGTTCTTTGGCGGCCCGAGCGAGGCGCTGCACGCAGGCTATCGCCCCTGTCTGCGCTGCAAGCCGATGAACACCACCGGCACCGTGCCCGCGCTCTTGGAAGAGTTGCGTCAGAAAATCGAGGACTGTCCGTCTCGCCACCTTCGCGACCGGGACTTGCAGGTTCTAGGCATCGAGCCATCGACCGCCAGGCGGCAGTTCAATCGCTATTTCGGCATGTCGTTTCAGGCCTATCAAAGGGCGCGGCGGATGGGGTCCGCGCTTGCCGCCGTCAGAAAGGGTACGAAGGTTTTGGATACGCAATTGGATCATGGATTTGAATCGCCGAGCGGTTTTCGCGAGGCCTTCGCCAAGTTGTTCGGCGCGGCGCCGTCGAAGGCAAGCGGCGTGCAATGCCTGTTCGCGCGCTGGATTGATTCGCCCTTGGGCTCGATTCTCGCATTGGCCGATGATAACGGGCTCTATGTGTTCGACTGGGTGGACCGGCGCGGCCTTGAACGGGAAATCCTGCGCCTCCGGGAGAAGACCAAGTTTGCGATTGTGCCCGGCGAGCATCTTGTTCTCGATCAAGCCGAGGGTGAGATCGGCGAATATTTCGCAGGCGCGCGGGTCACCTTCACGCTGCCGATGGCCTCACGCGGTACCGAATTTCAGCGGCGTGTGTGGGAGGCGCTACTGCAGATTCCGGCCGGAGAAACCCGCTCCTATGCCGACATCGCTAAAGCGATCGGCGCGCCCACGGCCGTGCGGGCCGTGGCCCGGGCGAATGGCGACAATTATCGCGGCATCATCATCCCCTGCCATCGCGTGATCGGAAGCGACGGAACGCTCACAGGTTACGGCGGTGGGCTCGCGCGCAAGCAATGGCTGCTGGACCATGAGCGCAAGGTCGCAGATTGCCAACCGGGGCAGCAGGTTGTCGCCTAAGTTCTGATCGTTGCTTAAGCCAGCGCCAGAATTTCTTCAGTGGAGAGATGTCCGGGAACGACGGTGATTGGCGTTGGAAAGACGCCGGCCAAGCGGCCCCCGGCTAAGCTCGAAACCAGCGGGCCTGGCCCCGAAGGGTCCTTCGAGGCGCCGAGCACGAGCACGCCGATATCCTCGTCCTCTTCGATCGCTTGCGTGATCTCCTCTGCCTTGGCGCCCTCGCGCACAAGCTCCTCCGGCACAAGTTTGTCAAAGCCTAAGGCCTTGAGCTTGCGGCTAAACAGGCGGAATACGGCCCTCGCCTTGTTCAGCCCCTCCTCGCGCGCAACTTCCTCGACGCCGAGCCAATGCATGCCTTCGCCTTCGGGTTCGATGACGTAAAGCAGGGCCAACTGGCCCTTGGTGCGATTGGCGCGGCTTGCGGCAAACGCGAGCGCGCTTTCGCATTCCGGCGTCTCGTCGACGACCACGAGGAACTTCCGCTTATGGCCTTCCTGGAAGCTTTGCCGCTTCTTACGCGGCTTAGGGGCCGCGGCGGGCGTCGTTTTGGTCTTCGTGGCCGGCTTCTTTTTAGCGGCTGTCGGTTTCGTCTTGGTCATAGGGGCCATGCTGCCATCTCCAGGCATCACCAACAAGAAGGGTCGAAGAGGTGCAAGCGCTACCGGATCGGGTTCCGGTCAGGCATCGACATGCCGATTCTGCCGCCCCCGAGCAGGGTCTGAAGCTGTGCTTGGCTGAGCAGTGGTATTGCCTGGCCGGCCTCTTTACTGGCAGCGGCCAAGAGAGCGACCTCAGGCAGCTCGGCGTCGAGCGCTAGGGGCTCGTGTCCGCCGGAGACCAGAACAGCCTTGCAGTCAGCCGGCAGATCCGTGAGCCGGACGTTCTTCTTCTTCCCTGGCTTCTTGGTGTCGGGCTTGATCTGTTGCTGCGCCGTCCAGATCGCGGCCTTTTTCAGTATGGAGTCCCAGTTGTCGAGCTCCTTGCCACAGCCGCTGTCACCCGTCACAGGCTTCTGGTTGTTGCAGCCGACCATGCCGGGCGGGCAGGCCAGGCGAACATGGAAATGATAGTGGTGATTCCACCAAGGCCGGACCTTGCCGAGCCAGGCGCGGTTCTTGCCGACGGACGCAGCGCGCTTGCACAAAGATCGCTTGATGGCCGGATGTACGAAGATGCGCGCCACTTGCGGATAGGACGCGGCGCGCCGGATGAGCTTAACGTGCGTGTCGGTGAATATCGTCGTGTCAACGGTCAACGGGTCCTTCAACATCGTCACGGCGCTCATCTCTTCCCGCTCTTCGGGGGTCAGCGTGCGGTCCGGCATGGGGGTCAGCCAGATGTCGGCATCGAGGCCAACCTGATGGCTGGTATGGCCCGTGAGCATGGGACCGCCGCGCGGCTGGGACAGATCGCCGACAAGAAGCCCTGGCCAGCCGTCTTGAGCCCTCGCATCGCTGGAAAGCCGCTCGAGAAAGTCGATAAGCTGCGGGCTGCCCCAATTGCGGTTGCGGGAAAGCCGCATCACTTGCCAGTCGGGACCATTGATGGGCAGCGACACGCCACCCGCCAGACAGCCTTTGGAATAGCTGCCGATGGCGCGAGCCTCGAGCGGCGCCGGCGTGTCGACAGAACCGAACATCTCTCTGGCGGGAGGCTGTTTGGGCGCGGGCTTCTTCTTCTTTTTGACCGGCTTCTTCGGGGCTGGCTTGGTGCTGGACGTGGCGGCCACTGGTCGGGTGCCTACGCTAGGCGTGCCGATTTGCTCGGCGGCCACGCCGGTGCAAAAGGTCAGTAGTGTCAGACTCAGAATTAGCCTTCGCATCCTCACTCGACTGGCTTCCTGTCAGGCCCAATTTCCCAGAAGACTAACACAAATGACCGGGTCAATTGGAGCGATTGCCCCAATGTTTGTTTTCCTCAGCGGCAGCTTGTCCGCGTTCAGACCATGTTCAGTTGCGGGGCCTAAATTGACCTATGTCTTGATTTGAGCATGGGGCGGACCCTGCCAAAAGGAGAGCTATTCATGAGACGTTTTGTATTTGTCACCGCGCTCTTAAGCCTGGCGTTGGCCTTGCCGAGCGCGGCCTTTGCCGGCGTTGTTGCCAAGATCGACATCGCCACCCAGCGCATGCAGGTCTATGTGAACGGTAAGCCTGCCTATAACTGGCGGGTCTCCACGGCACGCAGTGGCTATCACACGCCGACCGGCACCTACAAACCGACCAATTTGGTCCGCTACCACCGCTCGACGATCTATAACGGCTCGCCGATGCCGCACTCGATCTTCTTCTATAAGGGCTATGCCATCCACGGCTCTTACGAGACCAAACATCTCGGCCGGCCGGCGTCTCATGGTTGCGTCCGCTTGCACCCGTCGAACGCCGCCAAGCTTTACGCGCTAGTGAAGCGTTACGGCGCCGGCAACACGACCATCAAGATCACGCGCTAGAACGGGCGCTAGCGTTTGCAGCTATTGGGCGGCGGCGCTCCCCGGAAGCGATTGTCCATCCATCTGAGCGCGGCTGAGACGCTCTTCTTAGCGGCGAAGGTGTGCGTCACGCCCGGCATCTCGACGAACATCACCTTGGCGCCTTGCTTGCAGAGCGCCTTGCCAAACTGCTTGGTGATATAGGGGTGAACGATGGTATCGGCGGTGCCTTGCGCCAGGAATACCGGCGCGCCGGCGGGTTTCTTGCCCGGTGAGTTGCGCAACATGATGGAGCGCCATGGCTCGGTTTTTGCGGGATCGGCCTTCAGGAACTTCTGGCGCTGAAGTGGCCTCTCGGCTTTGTTGAGGGCGGCAAAGTCAGCGATCGACTCGATGCAGTCATGCGCCATTGTCTTGTAGACATTCATGGCGCCTGGCGCGACTAGGCTCGAAGCCGGTTTTTTATAGAGATTCGACCACGAGTAGATCGCCATGGCCGTGAGCTCCTTGCCGGCGGAGGTGGACTTGTCAGCGTCGAACAGCTCGGCGAGATAGGTGGCGGGCGCCGCTGCGGCGACGCCATAGAGCTTGAGTTCCGGGGCATAGTTTTTAGCCATCTCGCCTGCATAGAGCACCGCGTGTCCCCCCTGGCTGTGTCCCCACAAGACGAATCGGTTCGAGGCGCCAGAACGCGGCAAGGCGATCGCGGCGCGGACCGAATCGAGCACCGCGCGCCCTTCGCTCACGCCGATCAGATAAGGGTGGATGCCTGGCGTTCCGAGACCCGGATAGTCAGTGGCGACGACGATATAGCCTTTCGCCAGCATCGACTTCAGGCCCCAGATCAGGCCGGCGTTGTCGGGCATCAGCGAGGGGGCGCATTTCTCAACCACGCCGGTGGTGGGATGCCCGTAAGCGATGACGCGGCGGCCTCCGGCCGGCGGCTTGCCGGGCGGGATGTAGATCGCGCCCGAAACCGCGATCGGCTCCCCCTTCAATCCGGTCGACCGATAGAGAATGCGAAATGCTTCGCCGCCGTCCGGGCTGCCGCCCACAAGCGGCCAGACCCTTAAGATTGACCCTGGCTTTTTAGCGCTCGCATCGTGGACGAGACCGAGGCAGAGCCCAAGCGCAAGGATGGCCGTCGCGGCTATCCTTAGACAGTGCTTCGTATTCTGCATTCCGAACTCCCGCTTTCTGGTACGGCGGATCATAGCCATAGAACTCGCTGATTCCACAACGGTAAGGCTTGGAATCCTCACCCCTGATATGTGCTTTTCATTCAGACCCCGTCCGGGGCACAATCGGCGCCGAATGTTTAAGAACAACGGCCCAGGGACGAAACCCGTAGGCGCGCAGTTTAAGCCGGGGAACCAACCAAATGTCGTCAGCCACGGCCGCGCTCGATGCCTTCATCAACCGTGTCGGGGGGGTCGCGACGCCCTTCACGATTGAAATGCCGGATGGCGCGAAGCGGAGTGTGGGCCAGGGAGAGCCCGTATTTAGCGTCGCGCTCCACAACGACCGCGCGGTCAAGGCAGTGCGCACGCTAGACGAGGCTGACATCGCCGAAGCCTACTTGCAGGGCGATATGGACCTCGACGGCGACATGTTGAAGCCGTTCACCCTGCGCTCCGAGCTTGACGACAGCCACCCGCTGGTGGCGGCGTGGCGCTTCGTTCAGCCGTTGATGTTCGGGCAGGTTTACACCAACAAGCAGGCGATCGCGTCGCACTACAATCTCGACCCGGACCTGTTCTTAAGCTTCCTCGACCCTGTGTTTCCCGCTTACAGCCAAGGCATCTATGAGAGTGACGACGAGCCTCTGGCCAAGGCGCTCGAACGCAAGTTCGATTGGGCCATCGAGAAATGCGAGCTCGGCAACGGCAAGCGCGCGCTCGAGATCGGCCCCGGCTGGGGCGCGTTCGCCAGCCACGTTCTGAAGTCCGGCATCCAATACACCGGCATCACCAACTCGGAAGTGTCGCAATCTTTCTTGCGCGAAAAGCTCGCCGATTTCGGTGACCAGTTCGAAATTTTGCTCACCGACTTTTACGACTACGAGCCTGACGAGCTGTTCGACGCCATCGTCATCATGGGCGTCATCGAGCATCTGCCGAACTACGAGAAAGTGCTGAGGAAATTCTTCCGGCTATTGAAGCCGGGCGGTCTTGTGTTTCTCGATGGCAGCGCCGCCAGGAAGAAATACGAACTGTCGACGTTCATGGTCCGTTACATTTATCCCGGCAATCACTCCTTCCTGGTGCTCGATGACTTTCTCAATAAGCTCAACAAAACCGAGTTCGAATGTGAGGAAGTGCATAGCGACCGGTGGAGCTACTATCTGACCTTCAAGCAGTGGGCCAAGAATTTGGAGGCTAATAAAGATGCCACGATCAAGAGGTTTGGCGACTTTGAATATCGCCGTTTTCGTCTCTATCTATGGGGCGCGACGTACGAGTTCCTATCCCGCAATCTCGATTGCTACCGGCTGATCCTTTCCAAGCCAAATGATGCCTGAGCAACAAACCGTCTGATCAAGGTTTCGGCAAGGATGCAAGTTTGGCGGGCTTGACCTTTCTGCCATGGCCGGTGGAGGTTTGGGGCCAAGGAGAACGATTGTGTGCAAAGACGATCTACACACGCGCCTGTCACGACGTCACCTTGTGGCCGGCGCCGGTGCGCTTTTGGCCGCGAGTGCGCTTCCTGTCGTTTCGGGCCGAGCGGACGATTCTTCCGAACCGGCGCCCAACGCCATTTCACCATCTGAGGCTCTTGACCGGCTGAAGCAGGGCAACGCCCGCTATATTGCTGGCGAGATGAAGGAGAGTGATTTTTCGGTAGGTCGCGCCGCGCGGGCGACGGCTCAATATCCGATCGTCGCGGTGCTCGCCTGCGCAGACAGCCGCGTCCCGCCGGAGATCGTCTTCGACCAAGGGCCGGGCGATGTTTTCGTCGTGCGCAACGCTGGCAATGTGGTCAGCACGTATGGTTTGGCGAGCATGGAGTTCGCCGTCGCGGTTCTCAACGTGCCACTTGTCATGGTGCTGGGGCATTCCAGCTGTGGCGCCGTTGCCGCGGCCCTGCAGTCATCGCGCGCGCGCAGCAAGCTGCCGGGCCATTTGTCCGAACTCGTTGAGGCGGTTCAGCCTGCGGTCATCACCGCCCATGGCAAGCATCCGAGCGATTTCCTCGCCGCCACGATCAACGAAAATGTTCGCCTTAGCATGAGCCATCTGAAGACAAGGTCAGACGTCATCGGAGATGCTGTCAGTTCCGGTAAGGTGGGCATCCAGGGTGGTGTCTATGACCTTGCCACCGGCAAAGTCGAGCTCATCTGAGTTTAGGGGTCGTTGGAAATGGAAGACACGCTAGCTCGCTGGCGATCGGAGAAGGCGGCGGCCTATCTCTCAAACGCCGTCGCTAGGGCCGAGTCCAACCCAACCCGCGCCAAGCTGTTTGGCGACCTGGCCGCTGCCGCTGAGAAGCAGGCCGGCATCCTCGCGAAAGATTTGAAGCAGACGCCAAGCTTCGCGCCGTCGATGCGGTCCAAAATTACAGTGCTTCTTATTGGCATGATTGGGCCGCGCGCCATGCGCCATGTGTTGTCGGCCTCGAAGGTGCGCGGCGTATCAACTTATCGATGCAAGGTGACACCAGCCGCCCCAAAAACTGCGAAAGGCGCTGACGGCACAGAGGGCCATCCTTGGCCGACATCCGTCGAGGACGTTGGACACCGCCATAAGACCTACGCTAGCGGCACGCTTCGCGCTGGTGTGTTCGGCGTCAATGACGGTCTCGTCTCCAACACCTGCCTTGTCATGGGCGTGGCCGGTGCTGGCACGAGTTCCCACATCATTCTGTTGACCGGCGTGGCGGGTCTCCTTGCTGGCGCATTCTCTATGGGCGCTGGCGAGTTCATCTCCATGCTGTCCCAGAAGGAGATGTTCGAGTTCCAGATCGCCCAAGAGAAGGACGAGCTGGAACGCTACCCGAAAGAAGAAGCCGAGGAGCTTGCGCTGATCTATAAGGCGCGTGGTATCCCGCTGAAAGAGGCGCGCCACCTCTCTAACCATCTCATCGAGAATCCGGAGAAGGCGCTCGATGTGCTGACCCGGGAAGAGCTTGGCCTCAACCCAGACGATCTCGGCTCGCCTGTCGGCGCGGCCATCTCGTCATTCTTGATGTTCTCGTCCGGCGCGTGCCTGCCGCTGATCCCTTACGTTCTCGGTTATGCGGACCATGGCATTCTGATTGCCTCGGTGATCTCGGGATCGGCTTTGTTTTGCGTCGGCGCGGCTTTGAGCCTGTTCTCCGGGCGCAATGCGTTTCTCGGTGGAGCACGGATGCTGGCCATCGGTTCGGCGGCGGCTGTGGCGACCTATTTCATCGGCTCGCTGTTCGACGCCACGGGCGTGTAAGCGCTACACTTCGACAAATTCTTACATTACAGAAGACGGCCACGCACTCTTAAGCCTCATGAAGGCTTAGGCGGGCGCGTAACGGCGCTTTAGGAGATGGCCTTTCATATCCTGAACCAGTTCGACATTCCCAATGGCTCGGTGATCAACAGTTCGGTCGGCAAGCCGGCAGCCGAAACCACAGAGTGGACGGCCGTCTCGGACCTCAAGAATCTGCGTTGGTACTTCCGCACCCATCAGGGTCAGTCGATTCGCGTGGTCGATCTGAAAGAGATAATCGCAGCAGCCAGCGGGGAGATCCGCACCATCTATATGGAGCAGTCAACCCAGTCGGCTGACAATGTCTCGACCGAGCTTAAGAGCCTCAAGCAGCAAGGCGGCTAGCAGTAAGCACGCACCATTGGCGTTGTTTAACGGCCTCAAGGGGTTTCCCTCGAGGCCGTTTTCGTTTCGTCGAGGCGTTTGACGGCGCAAAACTGCCCCAAATCAACTGTCCCGAATGGAGACGGATCAGCCAGAAGTTCGAAAAAAGGACCCGCTGAAGACGAGACAGATGGCGCTTCGGTGAATAGGATCGGCGCCCCGGGGGAAATTCTGCTGCGCATCGCTATGTTTCATCACCGTCTACAGCTTCGTCCGTTTGCCTGCCTGCGGCTTGCCACATGTACGGTCCTGCTGGCCTGCGCCGTTCTCACGCTCGCAGCGCCTGCCGCCTTCGCGCAGGTTGAGGTGCCGGAAGAGGCCCCGCCCGCGTGGGATTTGTCGAAGCCGTGTGAGAATGCACAGCATCCCTATCAAGCGGTGCTTTGCCAGCAATGGCGTGAGGCTGAAGCCGCGGAGCAGACTGCGGTAGCGGCCAAGCGCACGACCAAGCTGACGCGATTGCTGACGTTGATTGGAGCCGTCATCGTTGGCCTCCTGCTGTTGGCCTTCATTCCCCTCATCGCCGGCGCGCTTGCCGCACGCAAAGGCGCACGCGGTGGCGGCGTAATGTCGGAAATAATGATTCCGGAAAATAGCGGCGACCGCGACAACGAGGAGGAGCTCCGCGCTTATGTGGACGTCGACGAAGTCGAGTTCATCGAGACGCCAGAGTCAAAAGGTATCGTGCAGGTGAAGGTCATCTTCAAGAACACAGGCCAGACCCCCGCTTTCAAGATGCGCAGTGCGACCGAGGTCGGTATTCGTGATGAAGTGGATGAGGACTTAGTGCCCGTGATGCCGCTCCCCGGTCGTTCGGCAAACTCGGCGAAGCCGCGGCTCGGTCGCGACGCAACCATGGTGGAAATCGTGGACTGCGACTCGACGCCGAAGCTTTCTGACCGGGTGATGAACGGCGATGCCAGCATCGTCGTTTGGGGCTGGGTCGACTATGTCGACGTGTTCGACCGCCGGCATAAGATGGTGTTCCAATATCTCTGCAATTCCGAGACCCTCGACACCGGTCAAGTCTTTAAGCCCACGACCCGTGGCGACGAGGACGACTAGTGGGCGAAGCTGGGGAGATCTGGCGTCCCACGTTGAACGTTCTGGGCTTCTCAACGGATTCTTGGTCTATTCAATGTGAAATGGTGATGCTTGGGCTCTTTTGAGGCTCCAAGGATCATTCCGCTTAGGAGGCCGTGATGCCCCGTTCGCCCATGCCCTTGCTGCCCGACGCCAGCGGCGGGCGGACAGCCGTTCTGCAAGGGCTCCTCATCACGGCCCTCGTCATCAGCGGACTCTATTTCGGCCGCGAGATGCTGCTGCCGCTGACGCTCGCCATCCTTTTGAGCTTCGTTCTGACGCCGCCGATACTGCTGCTTCGCCGCCTCAAAGTGCCGCGCGTGCTTGCCGTCGGCTTCGTCGTGATCGTCGCCTTCGCCATCATCGGTGGCCTCGGTTGGCTGATCTCGCTCGAGGCGACCAAGCTCGCCGCCGAATTGCCGACCTACCGCGCCACCCTTTCGGAGAAGGTCAGTTCTGTCCGCGAGACCACAAGCGAATCGAAAGTGTTGAAGAAGGCGGAAGAAGTTCTCGCCGATCTGGAAGCCCAGTTCGACCAGCCCGACGCTCCGGCCGTCCCCGACGCGAACCACGTGGCCGGCCAGCCCGAGGGTAAGCCGATCCCCGTCGTGATCCGCGAGCCAGATCCAACCGGTCTGGCGCTTTACCAGTCGATTGCCGGCACGATCCTGCCGCCACTGATTACCGCTGGCATTGTGCTCTTATTCGTCATTTTCATTCTCATTCAGCGAGAGGATTTGCGCGATCGCCTGATGAGGCTATTCGGCGGCTCCGACCTGCAGCGCGCGACAACAACTATGAGTGACGCGGCGTCCAGGCTCTCGCACTATTTCCTGAGCCAGGTGCTGATCAACGCGGCTTACGGAATTTTTATCGGCCTTGCGTTGTGGGCAATCGGCATGCCGAGTCCCGTAGCCTGGGGCATCCTCGCCATGGTTATGCGCTTCGTGCCCTATGTCGGCGCCTATATCGCCGCCATCATCCCAGCGCTGGTCGCCGCCGCCATCGATCCAGGCTGGAGCATGGTGCTCATGGTCATTGGGCTGTTCGCAATCGGCGAAATGACCATGGGCCAATTTATCGAACCGCAAGTCTACGGACGCGGCACCGGCGTGACGCCGATCGCCGTCATCGGCTGCACGATCTTCTGGACGTATTTGTGGGGGCCGCTGGGGCTCATCATCGCAACGCCCATCACCGTATGTCTCTCCGTGCTCGGCCGCCATGTGGAAGGCTTGCACTTCTTGGAAGTGCTGCTTGGCGATCAGCCGGCGCTCACGCCGGAGCAGAGCTTCTATCAGCGCGCGCTCATCGGCGACGCGGCGGAAGTTAGCTATCAGGCCGAATTTGCTCTGAAGGAACAGAGCTTCGAGACCTATCTCGACCATGTGGCGCTTGGGGGACTGAAGCTGGCCGAGCGCGATGTGGCACGGGGTGCGCTGGATCGAATCCAGCAGGCGCGCATTGCCACTACGGTCAACGAGATACTGGAGAGGCTTGCCGACTTCGAGCCGCGTCGCTGGT
The DNA here is from genome assembly GCA_018067145.1 of Methyloceanibacter sp. Taxonomy (GTDB): domain Bacteria; phylum Pseudomonadota; class Alphaproteobacteria; order Rhizobiales; family Methyloligellaceae; genus Methyloceanibacter. The sequence continues at coordinate 1,811 of JAGPVD010000040.1, read as the reverse complement.
TCTCAAAGCTTCGCCGAAAGGGCAATGCCGTCGAACGCAAGGAAGGCGTTGCCATCTTTGATGCGCCGGCTGAGGCGATCGTGGATGCCGAGCACATCATCGACCGCCGACAGCTCGCGCCGGGCTGGCAGGTAGAGACACCCGTCCTGTGTATCGGCGGGCACACGATATTGGACGAGGCAGCGGGCGCCCTGCTCGCCGCTGTGCTGGCGAAGCGGGGCTTAGGCGCCAAAGCGCTGCCGCCAGAGGCCATCGCCACCGACCACATCTCGGTGCTCGCAAACACCAAGGCGCGGGCCGTCGGCCTTTCGTATCTCGGGCTCGGTGCTGGCGCTGCCGACATCTGCAACGTCGTTCAGCTCTTAAGGGGCATCCTGCCGAAGGGCACGAAGATATTCATTGCCGATTGGGAGGCGGAGGACGCTGCTGCCACCCAGGCGGCGCTGGGTACGGCGCAAGCCGATGCCTATGCCTCAACGCTCCATGAGGCCGTCGAGATTTGTCTGCAGGCCGCGACAGGTAAGCCGAACAGCAAAGCCAAACGTCGCGCTACGAAGACCGCCGCCGCCTCGACCAGTGCTAAGAAGCGGCGCAGCCCCACGCCGCGCAAACGTCAGCCCGCGCCTGCCTGACATCCCGGCTCGCGGAAGCAAAGCGCCATAAGGCCTCCCAGCGCGAGGGCGCCCGCTAGGAACAGCAGCGCCGCCGAGAAGCTGCCGGTCGCCTCCTTGAGAACGCCGACGATTGCCGGGCCGGCAAATCCGCCTAAATTGCCCATGGAGTTGACCAGCGCCAGCCCGGCTGCGGCGCCCGTGCCCGTGAGCAGCGCCGTGGGCAGCGACCAGAACGGGCCGAAGGCTGCGTAAAAGCCGAGCGTGGCCAGCGTCAGCGCGATCATGGTGGGGAGAAGCGGCCCGGAATAGGCCGACCAGGCGAAGGCCGCCGCCGCCATGAGCAGCGGTAGCGCAATATGCCAGCGCCGCTCTCCCGTCCTATCAGAGCGCGCCCCCCAAATGACCATGGCGACTGCGGCGAAGAGATAGGGGATGGCGGTGAGAAAGCCGATCTGAAGGGGAGCGAGTCCGAAACTCCCGATCACTTGTGGCATCCAGAAGCCGATGCCGTAGAGCCCAACCACCATCAGGAAATAGAGAAGCCCCAGCGCCAGCACGCTCGGCCTCGTCAGCGCCGCGCCTAGGCCGGCATAACCAATTTCGCGTGTCGCTTCGGCCTCGGCGGCAAGCGTGTCGGTGAGCGCCTGGCGTTCGTCCGGGGTGAGCCAGGTGGCATGTGCCGGCTTGTCGTCGAGGAATTTAAGCGCGATGAAGCCGAGCACGATGGCCGGCACGCCTTCTACAAGGAACAGCCACTGCCAGCCCTTCAAGCCCCACGCCCCGTGCATTTCGAGCAGCACGCCCGATAGCGGCCCGCCGACCACCGTGGCGAGCGGCACCGCCGCCATGAACATGGCGATGATCCGCGCGCGCTCCGCGGCGGGAAACCAAAATGTGAGATAGAGAATGATGCCGGGGAAGAAACCCGCTTCGGCGATGCCGAGCAGAAGGCGCATGACGTAGAAGCTTGTCGCCCCGCTGACGAGGCTCATGGCGCAGGCGACAATGCCCCAGGAGATCATGATGCGCGCGATCCAGACGCGTGCACCGAAGCGCTGGAGTGCCAGATTGCTCGGGATCTCAAACAAGATATAGCCGACGAAGAAAATGCCGGCGCCGAACCCGAACACGGCGGGTGAAAACCCGAGATCCTCGTTCATGGAGAGCGCGGCGAAGCCGACATTCACCCGGTCGAGA
>JAGPVD010000028.1 GCA_018067145.1 Methyloceanibacter sp. | reverse complement strand
CGGCGTTGTCAGAGCAAAATTCTAAATACTTGGAGCGGCCATCGAACCGCTCAGATCGACCCGGAAAAATGCAGGAAAATCAATGGCCGCGAAATCTGGTTCTGACATTTCGGCAAAGTAAACTAATTTGCTCTGACAATGCCCAGCGCGGGCATGCACATTCCTTGACGACGCGCTGCTCACCAAATGATCCTAATAACTGTCGTTCAGTAGCCATGAGCTAAGCTACTCCGAGCTTGCACTATTGGATCCTGTTTTCCGGTGTTAGGCTGTGGTGTGGTGCGCGAGGAGAAGCCAGAGCGATGCTTGAGCACGAATTGCTATCTGATAAGGGCGTTCTGATTGTTCGGCCCAGGGGGCCGCTTTCGGCAGGGGATTTCTCCGCGCTCGCCGCTGATGCTGATCCATACATCGAGGCTCATGGCACGCTCAAAGGTTTGATGATCTGTGCGCCGACATTCCCTGGCTGGGAGAATATCGACGGCGCCATCGCGCATTTCAAATTCGTTCGCGACCATCAGAGGCAGATTGCGAAAGTCGCCATCGTCAGCGACTCCGATGTCCTGGCGCTGCTACCAACGCTTGCGCGCCATTTCGTCAGTGCCGAGGTGAAGCACCTCAAGGGCGATGAGGAAGCAAAGGCACTCGCGTGGATTGCCGGTTGATGCCCTCTGTCACCTTAACGACCATTGATCGCACGTCTCCTCACCAAGCCTTCCGATCAGGTGATGAGAGCCACAGTACGCCATGCGTTCGTCGCATCACTGGGGAACTGACGAAGAGTTCTGCGGGAGACGAGATGACGCTGAATGTTGAACGTGTTGTAGACGGTGGTGTGAATGGACAAAAATCTTTGAGCCGATCCGGCAGATTTGAACCGTTGCATGCGCCGCTCCCGTTGCCTGACAGGAAGAAGAATCTCAGCAAGCCGATTGCCAAGTTGGTGGCCGATGATCTGCAAAAGGACCTGACCAAGGTCCCCGACCACGATCTGACCGAGCACCTCGCTCCGGCGCGCTAGCGATCCTGAGCGGACACTGCTTCGGGGTCCGCTTCCTCCTTGAGGTCGGCCGGGAGCTTGAGCCGCACCTTCTGGATCGAGCTATCTTCAGGATCGGGAGAGATTTGGAAGTCAAGCGCGCGGCACATGTCGAGCATGCGCTGATTGTTGGTGAGGACATCGCCAACAAGCTGGCGCAAGCCCTCCTTCTCGGCGTAGGCGATGAGATGACGCATGAGCGCCCAGCCGATGCCGGTTCCCGTGAGGTCGCTCCGCACGATGATGGCGTACTCGCCCGTGAGGTAATCGGGATCGGCGGCGAATCTTACCACGCCAAGAAGCTCCTTCTGTTCCTTATCCAGCGCCATGAAGGCCATGGCGCGGGAATAGTCGATCTGGGTGAAGCGGGCGATGAATTTGTGCGAGAACTCCTTGCGCGGCGAAAGAAAGCGGAAGCGGATGTCCTCCGGCGAGAGCTTCTCGATGAACGCGCCATAAAGGTGCTCGTCGGCAGGCCTGATTGGTCGGATCAAAATTCGGTCGCCGTCAGAGGTCTCGGTCCACCTCTCCCACTGGTCGGGATAGGGCCTGATGGCAAGCCGCGGATTGGGGCCTTCCATCTCGACTTCGCGGGGCTCGATGCGGATACGCGCGTCGAGCGCGATGACCCCCGCTTCGTTAGCGAGCAGGGGGTTGATGTCGAGCTCCTTGACCGCCGGGCAGTCGACGACGAGCTGCGATAGGCGCACCAATGCCTCGGCAATAGCGGAAAGATCGGAAGGGGGCTGGTCGCGATAGCCTTCGAGCAGCTTAAAAATGCGCGTCTGCCCCATGAGATCGCGGGCAAGCTCGGCGTCGAGCGGCGGCAGCGCCACCGCCGTGTCGCGGATGATCTCCGTCGCCGTGCCGCCGGCTCCGAACAGGATCATGGGGCCGAACAGGGGATCGTCGAAAATGCCCATCAGAAGTTCATGCGCCTTGGGGCGCATGATCATAGGCTGCACCGTGAAGCCCTTGAGGCGTGCCTCGGGGCGCAGCTCGCCCGCGCGCTGTTGCATCCGCTCGGCGGCCCGGCGGGCCTCTTGCGGCGAGTGCAACCCGAGCCGAACACCGCCCACCTCCGATTTGTGCGAAATGTCGTCCGAGAGAATCTTGACCACGACCGATGGCGTCTGCTCAAGCAGCGTCGCGGCAATGTCCTCAACCTCTTCCGGTGAGGCGGCCACCCTGGTGGCGACGGTGGGGATGCCGAAGGCTGACAGGACCGCCTTGGCCTCCGGCTCGCTTAGGAGCGATCGTCCTGCGCTGGCGGCAGCGCGCATGATGGTCCGCGCCGCTTCGTCAGCGACCCGCAGTCGTTCCGTCTCCAGGGGAGGCGCGTGCATCAGGCCCTCTTGAGCCTTGGTGTACTGCCAGAGATAGAAGAAGCCTTTGACCGCGTCGGTTGGCGACTCATAAGTGGGGATGCCGGCCTCCCGGAACTTGCGCCTTCCTCCCGAGACGGCGTCCTCGCCGAGCCAGTTGGTCAGGACCGGCGGTAGACGCTCAGGCCTCGGCGCCCGCGCGATGGCATCGATGACGGCTTGCGCCGCATCGCTCGAAGAGGCAAGCGCCGTAGGACAGTTCATGACGAGAATGGCGTCCGCCGTGCAGTCGGCAAGAACGGCATCGAGAGCGGCTTCATAGCGCTCGGGTTTGGCGTCGCCGATGATGTCGATCGGATTTCCCCGCGACCAGTTGGCGGGAAGCACCTTGTCGAGCTTGGCGACGATGCTCTCGGCAAGCGGAGCGAGCCGTCCGCCCGAGCGCATCAGGTCGTCGACTGCAAGCACGCCGGCGCCCCCACCATTGGTCACAATCAAAAGTTCGTTGCCGGCGACCGACTTCAAGGAGGTCAGCGTCTCGGCAGCAGCAAACAGCTCTTCCAGCTCGTCGACCCGCACCAGGCCGGCACGTCTGAACGCGGCGCCGACCGCGGCGTCGCTGCCGGCCAGCGCGCCGGTATGAGTGGCCGCAGCCCGCGCCGACTCTTTGTGACGGCCGGACTTGATCACGATCACCGGCTTGGCCCGCGCTGCCGAACGGGCGGCCGACATGAACTTACGGGCGGCCGGTATGGTCTCGAGGTAAAGCAGGATGGAGCCCGTCGCAATGTCGGCGGCGAGGAAATCGAGCAGGTCGCCGACATCGACATCGGCCATGTCCCCCATGGAGACCACATAGGAGAAGCCGATATCCCGGGCCGCCGCCCAATCGAGGATACCGGTCACGAGCGCGCCCGATTGGGAGAGGAAGGCGAGCTTGCCGGGGGAAGGGCGGTTAATCCCGAAATTGGCATTGAGCCCAAGACCGGGCACGGCGATGCCCAAGCAATTAGGGCCGATGATGCGCAGGCAATAAGGCCGCGCCGCATCGAGCGCCGCCTGCTTGAGATCGGCGGAAAGACCGGCGGTAATCACGACCGCCGCGCGCGTGCCCTTGGCGCCGAGTTCCCCGCTCAGCGTCGGCACCGTGGCAGGCGGCGTCGCGATCACTGCAAGCTCGGGCGCTTCGGGCAGGCCGGCGATGTTTGCGAAGCACCGAATTCCGGCGATCGTCGCTTGGTGCGGATTGACGAGATAGACCTCTCCGGCAAAGCCTCCGGCGAGAATGTTCTCAGTCAGCTTGCTGCCGACCGACCCTGGCTCCGCGCTTGCGCCGATGACGGCGACCGAACGCGGGCGCAGCGCATGGTCGAGATTACGGATCGTCATTGCCGCTCACGCGCGGACCACTTAGGCAACATCGTCACTCCAGCGGCTGGACGAAAGCGTCCGTCCACATATAGCGTAAGCCGTTCGGCCGGCATTGTCAGAGTAAACTGGCTTGAGCGGAAAAGCGGTAAGATTGATCGAAGAAGAGCTGGCCAAGCAAAAGACGGATCTAGTGGTGATGGGGAGACTCACGCGATCCCGCGTCGCTCGAACCCTGAAAGGCGGTTTGGTCGAGGCAGTCCTTAAATTGAGCAAATACGACATGATTGTCATTCCGGTTCGCGTGCCCTCTTGATGCGGGTAGCCTTTGTGAAGGTGGCAAAAATAATGGGAGGAGGGGCATTGTCAGAGTAAATCGGCTTGAGCCTCCTGGCGGGGTTCCTTAGCCTCCGTCGATGCGCAATCCCTTCCAATACTTCAACAGTTCGCCCGAGGTGATCCGCCT
>JAGPVD010000012.1 GCA_018067145.1 Methyloceanibacter sp. | reverse complement strand
CACCGGAACATCTATTCCCGCACCTAGTGATCCGGTGCGGGATTTAGCGCCAAAAAGTCAATAAAAACAACGCTGTTTTTTGGAAGTGGTGGGCCCGGGAGGACTCGAACCTCCAACCAGACGGTTATGAGCCGTCGGCTCTAACCAATTGAGCTACGGGCCCCCAAAGCGCCATCGCCGGACGCGCTTTGATTCCAATTCCGCATCATCTTAACGGAAAACCAGTCCCCACTTTTCCAGATGATGCTGGTAATTCCGCCTCATAGCAGACTCTTGATAGGCAAACCAATCGAAGCGGCGCATCAACGGCGGATTAGACCAAATGACACTGAACTCCTCCTACAAGTTTATCGCTCCCATGCTGTTCCTGCTGGCGGCGGCCATGCCCCTGGGGGCGCCGGCTTTGGCGGACGGCCCCGACCGGCGGACCATCTCGCTGACGGCCACCGGCGCGGTGAAAACCACGCCCGACAAGGTGGACATCGCCACCGGCGTCACCACCGAGGGTCAGACGGCGCGTGCCGCGCTCGATAAGAACACAGCCGCTATGAGCAATGTGGTGGACGGCCTGAAAGAAGCAGGTATCGAGCCTAAAGACATCCAGACCACGAATTTCTCTATCTCGCCGGTCTATCAGCAGCGCAAGCAAGGCCAAGCCGCCTTCATCACCGGCTACCGCGTCACCAACTCCGTGCATATCATCGTGCGCGACACCAAGAAGCTTGGCGGCATTCTCGATAAGGTCGTGAGCCTCGGCGCCAATCAGATCGGCTCGATCTCCTTTGGCGTGTCGGAGCCGGAAAGGCTGAAGGACGAAGCGCGCAAGCAGGCCATGCGCAACGCCATCGCCAACGCACGGCTCTATGCCGAGGCCGCCGGCGTCGAGCTCGGGCCCGTGCTCACCATCACGGAAAATAGCGGCGGCTATCTCGCCCGCAATACAAGGGTGGCCGCACCGATGATGGAAATGAAAGGTGAGGCTCCCATCGAGGCTGGCACGACCACGATTGAGGTACAGCTCGGGGTGACTTGGGAACTGCGATAACCGCCCTCGGACCGCCGCGTCGACTGACCTACATCAAGGCGAAGCTTCCACTCTCAGGCTAGTTTCGTTGTCATGACCGCTCTCAGTGCCGAGCAGCCCCGTGATATCCACGCCCGGGACCGCGCATTTATGGTGGCGCGGCATCTCGAAGCGCGCGGCATCACCGATCCGGACGTGCTCACCGCCATGGGCAAGGTCCCGCGCGAGGCCTTCGTGTCGGAGCCGCTTTCGGAGTTCGCCTACGAGGACTCGCCCCTTCCCATCGAGGCGGGGCAGACCATCTCGCAGCCGTATATCGTCGCCCGCATGGTCGAGCTGGCCGAGGTGAAGCCAGGCGACAAGGTGCTCGAAGTGGGCGCCGGCTCGGGCTACGCGGCGGCCGTGATGAGCCGCATCGCGGCGCACGTCTACGCCATCGAGCGTCATGAGGAATTGGCGACCCAAGCCCGCGCCCGCGAGAAGAGGCTCGGCTACGACAATCTCGAGATTATCCACGCCGACGGCACCAAGGGATTGCCGGAGCACGCGCCCTTCGACGCTATCGTCGTCTCTGCCGGCGGGCCCAAAGTGCCGGAAGCCCTGAAACGGCAATTGGCGGTCGACGGCCGGCTGGTGATCCCTGTCGGCCTGGGCTCCCACCAGACCCTGCTGCTCGTGCGCCGCGTCGACGCGGAGACCTTCGAAGAGGAAGATCACGGCGCCGTCACCTTCGTGCCGCTGATCGGCGAGGAGGGTTGGGAAGGGCCTGACAAGGCCAAGGCCGCGACCAATGTCGACGCGGCCACTTCCGGCTTCGCCAACGGCCTGCTCATCCCCTCGCAGCGCGCCAAGACCGTCCGCACGAATTTGAGCCATTTGATCGCCGATGCGGCCGAGCCGTTCGGCGATCTCGATGAGCTCGCGTCCCTGGCCGAACGCTTCGCCGACAAGCGGGTCGTGCTGCTCGGCGAGGCAACCCACGGGACGGCGCAATTCTATGACGCCCGCGCCCGCATCACCGAGATGCTGGTCAAAAAGCACGGTTTCAATATCGTGGCGGTGGAGGCAGATTGGCCTGATGCGTCGGTCTGCAACGCCTTTGTGCGGGGCCTGCCGCGTCCAGAAGTGCCGGCGGACCCGTTCTCGCGTTTCCCAACCTGGATGTGGCGGAACGGCCAGGTGGCCGCATTCCTCACGCGCCTAAAGGCGATCAACGAACAGATTGGCGATCCGGACCGGCAAGCCGGCTTCTATGGGCTCGACGTTTATAGCCTCGGCGCCTCCATCGAGGCCGTGCTCCTCTATCTCGATCGCGTCGATCCCGAGGCGGCTCAGGTTGCGCGCCAGCGCTACGGCTGCCTCGCACCATGGCGCGCCGAGCCCGCACGCTACGGGCATATGGCGATGTCGCGCGGGTATGCGGTATGCGAGAAGCCGGTCACCGACGCGCTGCTTGACCTCCTGCACAACCGGCTCGGCTATCTCGCCAAGGATGGCGACGCCTTCTTTGACGCCGAGCAGAACGCGCGCATCGTGACCGCGGCCGAGCAATATTACCGCATCATGTATTACGGCAACGCCCAATCGTGGAACTTACGCGATCAGCACATGTTCGATACGCTCGAGCGCGTGCTGGCCAATCGCGGGTCCGACAGCAAAGCGATAGTCTGGGCGCACAACTCCCATATCGGCGATGCTGAATTCACCGATATGGGCCAGGTGCGCGGTGAGCTCAATATCGGCCAGCTCGCCCGCGCCCGCTTTGGCGATGATTGCGCCCTGATCGGATTCGGCACCGATCGCGGCACGGTGGCCGCGGCGTCGAACTGGGACGAGCCCATGGAGATCAAGCGCGTGCGGCCGGCGCGCAACGACTCTTACGAAGGGCGCTCACGCGATGCGGGACTTGACGCCTTCTTCCTCGAGACCGGTCCGGACCAGAAAACAAGCGTCCGCGATGCCTTGGCCGAGCCGCTGCTCGAGCGCGCCATTGGTGTGATCTACCGCCCCGAGACAGAGCTGCTGTCGCATTATTTTCAGGCGGAGCTGTCACGGCAGTTCGATGCGTGGATTTGGTTCACCGAGACCGACGCCGTGGCCGCGCGGCCGGTCGCCCATCCGCACGGGCCCGACGAGACTTATCCATTCGGTTTGTAGAGCGGCGAATTCGCGTGGGCGGACGCGAAGCGGCAGCCTTAAGCCAACCGCTCGATGCCGTTGTCCTCGCCCAGCACCACCACGGTGGGCCGATAGTTGCGCGCCTCTTCGGCGGGGATCTGGCAATAGGCGACGATGATCACCTTGTCGCCCTTCTGCACCAGCCGGGCCGCAGCGCCATTGACGGCGATATCAGCGGAGCCCCGCGCCGCCTCGATGGCATAGGTGGTAAACCGCGCGCCGGTATTGATGTTCAGCACGTCCACCTGCTCATGGGGCAGGATGCCCGACGCATCGAGCAGGTCGCGATCGATGCCGATCGAACCCTCATAGTCCATATCGGCGCCGGTCACGGTGGCCCGATGGAGCTTAGCCTTCAACATGGTCAGGAACACTTGCCTGTCCTCAAGTTCTTAGCCCGGCCCCGCGCGGGCCGGTTCTGCTCGACCTCCGCATATACGGCAGAGCGGGGATTGTTGCAATGCAGCACTAATTAGTTGTTGTCGTGCTATCGCTTCGCTACTTGAGCGCTTGTATCTTTGCGCTGTCGCGCTCCTAGAATGCATGTGAGCTCACCGGTCCGCGCCAGACGCGCCGCGGCCACGCCCCAGCAGCATGAACACATAGAACAGCCAGACGCCTACAGCCGAGACGGCCGCGGCGACATAGGTCCACGCCGCCGCGTCCAGCACCTTGTCGACGCCTTCGATCTGATCCCGACCGATGATGCCTTGGCTGACCAGCAGCTCCTTCGCCCTGGCGCTCGCATCGAACTCAACGGGGAGGGTCAGCAGCGCGAAGAAGAAGGAGGAGCCGAACAGGATGACGCCGATCCAGGTCAGCATGTTCCATTGCAGCATGAGCCCCGCGACGAACAGCCAGGGCGCGACTTGCGAGGCAAGCTGCACCACGGGCACGATATAGGTCCGCGCCTCCATCGGAAGGTAGTCCTCCGCATCCTGCAAGGCGTGCCCTGCCTCATGTGCGGCGATGCCGGCGGCCGCGACGCTCGGCGCGAAGTACACCTTCTGGCTAAGACGGAGGACTTTGGCTCGCGGGTCGTAGTGATCGCTCAAAACGCCGTCCGTGGACTCGATCTTCACATTTTGCAGGCCCTGCGCATCCAGCAACGCCCGTGCGACTTGCGCGCCCGTGATGCCGCCGGTCGTGGCGACGTGGGAATACTTTGTGACGTTCAGCTTGATACGCGATTGCGCATAGAGACCTAGCAACAGGCCGGGCGCCACAAACACCCAAAAGAGCGGATCTTCAAACATCGCCGATTCCAATCATGAGCCGCGTAACGAGCTGGCCGGACTGCCGCCCCTTGCCAAACGCAGAAGCCAGCCGGTCATCTCCCTAAGGGGATCCGGGGATGCGTCGCGGCATCCTAATTGTCCAGGAACGACCTGAGCTTCCGCGAGCGGCTCGGATGCTTCAGCTTCCTGAGCGCCTTAGCTTCGATCTGGCGGATGCGTTCGCGGGTCACTGAGAACTGCTGGCCCACTTCTTCGAGCGTATGGTCGGTGTTCATACCGATGCCAAACCGCATACGAAGCACGCGCTCTTCGCGCGGCGTGAGGGACGCCAGAACCCGCGTCGTCGTCTCGCGCAGATTCGACTGGATGGCGGCGTCGATGGGCAATACCGCGTTCTTGTCCTCGATGAAGTCACCGAGATAGCTGTCTTCCTCGTCGCCGATGGGCGTCTCGAGGCTGATGGGCTCCTTGGCGATCTTCAGGACCTTGCGCACCTTCTCCAGCGGCATGGCCAATTTCTCGGCGAGTTCTTCCGGTGTCGGCTCGCGGCCGATCTCGTGCAGCATTTGCCGGCTGGTGCGCACGATCTTATTTATGGTCTCGATCATATGCACGGGGATGCGGATGGTGCGCGCTTGGTCGGCGATCGAGCGGGTGATCGCCTGGCGGATCCACCACGTGGCATAGGTGGAGAATTTATAGCCGCGGCGATATTCGAACTTATCGACGGCCTTCATCAGGCCGATATTGCCTTCCTGGATGAGATCGAGGAATTGCAGGCCGCGATTGGTGTATTTCTTGGCGATGGAGATGACGAGGCGCAGATTGGCCTCCACCATCTCCTTCTTGGCGATGCGGGCTTCGCGCTCGCCCTTTTGCACGATGTGCACGATACGGCGGAACTCGGAAATTTCTAGGCCGGTCTCAGCGGCGAGCAGGTGAATTTCGGAGCGCAGCTCCTTCACAAGCCCACGCTCATCGCGGATAAAGTCGGTCCAGCCCCGCTTCTTCAGGCGGCTCACCCGGCGCAGCCAGTTGGGGTCTAGCTCGTTGCCCTGATACTCGCCGAGGAAGTCTTCGCGCAGCACGCCATAGCCTTCGGCCAGGCGCAGCAGGCGGCCCTCATAGCCGAGCAGCTTCTTGTTGATGTCGTAAAGGGTCTCAACCAGGCTCTCGATGCGTGCGACATTGAGCTGGAGCGACTTAACCTCGGTGACGATCTCGTCTTTCAGCGCCTTGTAGCGCTTCTCCTGGCCGCTCGACAGCGCCTCGTTCTTCATCGCGCGCTCGACGACTTGGTCTTGCAAGCGGCGGAACTTTTTATAATTGGTGGCGACGAGGTCGAAGGTCTCAAGCACTTGCGGCTTAAGCTCCGCTTCCATGGCGGCCAACGACAACGCGTTGTCCATATCGTCGTCGTAGTCGTCCTCTTCCTTCTTCTTCTCTTCCTCGGTCTTGCCGTCTTCAGACTTGGAGTCTTGGGCCTTGGCGTCTTTGCCGTTAGCGACTTTGGCGCCGTCGCCTTTGGCTTCTTCGCCCGGTAGCGGCTGCGACGGCTGGGTCTTGGCGTCGGGGCCCTGATAGGTAGCTTCGAGATCGATAATGTCGCGAAGCAGAATCCGGCCTTCGTTCAGCTCGTCGCGCCAGATGATGATGGCTTGGAAGGTCAGCGGGCTTTCGCACAAGCCGGCGATCATGGCTTCGCGGCCGGCCTCGATGCGCTTGGCGATGGCGATCTCGCCCTCGCGGGACAGCAACTCGACGGTTCCCATCTCGCGCAGATACATGCGCACGGGGTCGTCGGTGCGCTCGACGGGCTCGCGCGCCGTCGTGGTCTTGGCGACCGTCGAGGCCGCTGCCGTGGCCACTACCTTGCTATCGCTGGCGGCCTCTTCGGTCTCGTCACTATCGACCACGTTGATGCCCATGTCGGAGAGCATCGACATGGTGTCCTCGATCTGCTCGGAGGAGACTTCGGCTGAAGGGAGCATCTCGTTCAGCTCGTCATAGGTCACAAAACCGCGCGCTTTGGCCGTCTTAATGAGCTTCTTGACGGCGGCGTCAGACATATCGAGCACGGGCCCGTCCTGGGACTCGGCCGGGGTCTGCTGGCGATCGTCGGCTTCAGCGGTCTTGGTAGCCATTCATGTCACTCCGAGGCGCTCACCCGTCGGCGGCGCCGGTCTATGCCTCAAGAGACAATCGGTCTCTCGCAAACTCTAATGATCGAGGACGCCCATGAAAGGCACGCCCGAGAAGCAATTACCGGCCTCTCCCTTAATCGTCAATTAAGCAAGACCCCGCCAATGGGCCCGGGCCTAAAATTTTGTTCAACCACGCTGACTTCAAACTGTCAGTCACTCTTTAAGATAACGCGGCTCGGAAGCCTAAAGATCCTACCTGTCGGCGCGACAGTTACTTTCGCTGTTCTGCCCCAGGGGCCTTTGCAAAAACCGAAGGGGGCCCCGGAAAATGGGGCCTTTGGCCGCGGCTCGCCGCGCGTTTGCCAGATCGATACGGGGCCGGCGCGGATGGGCCGGCGCCGTTAGCCATGATTTGGCGAGCCGGGCGCGTCCTGTCAAGGCCGCAAACTCCGTGCCAGCAAGGTTTTTTTTTCGACTTTTGATCTCCTCGCGTGCGCCGCAAGATTGGGGCCGTTTGAGCTTTGCCGGGGGCGGCTAGTGCCGCTTCAGAGCGCGGCGCCCCGGCTTTGGCGGGTCTCGCTTCACACGCGCCACCATCGCCTCGAAACGCTTCCCGGCATCGCGTTCGCCGGCGTCGTCCCCCTCATGCTTCAGCCCCACACTCGCC
>JAGPVD010000007.1 GCA_018067145.1 Methyloceanibacter sp. | reverse complement strand
CTGAATTCCGGTGCAGCTTGCGCCGAGGCGCTCGAGGGCGAGGGCTACTGGGTCACAAAGATCGATGTGGGGCGTGACGTGGCCGTGCGCCTCGCCGAAGTGGCGCCAGATGTGTGTTTCAACGCGCTGCATGGCCGTTGGGGTGAGGATGGCTGCATTCAGGGCCTGCTGGAGACCCTAGCCATCCCCTACACCCACTCCGGCGTGCTGGCTTCAGCCCTTGCCATGCATAAGGAACGGGCCAAGGCGGCTTTGCGCGAGGCCGGCGTGCCTGTGGCCGAGAGCCGTGTGGTGTCCCGGGAGGAAGCCGCCAAGGGTCATGTCATCCCCACGCCTTATGTGATCAAGCCGCCGACGGAAGGTTCGTCTGTTGGCGTCTATATCGTGCGTGAGGACCAGGAACACCCCCCTGAGGACCTGAATTCGCCAGATTGGGCCCTCGGCGAGGAAATAATGATCGAGCGCTATATCCCGGGCCGGGAGCTGACTTGCGCGGTCATGGGGGACGAGGCCTTGGGGGTTATTGAGATCCGGCCGGCCGAAGGGATCGCCTTTTACGACTACGACGCCAAATACGCTCCGGGGGGCTCAATTCACGTGCTCCCGGCGCCGCTTAAACCAAATATTTACCAATTGGTACAGAAGCTGTCGGTAGCGGCTCATAGGGCACTGGGCTGCCGTGGAGTCAGCCGTTCCGACTTCCGCTTCGACGACCGGCCAGACGGTACGGGGGAACTGATCTGCCTTGAGATCAATACCCAGCCAGGCATGACGTCGACGTCACTTGTGCCCGAGCTAGCAGCCTATGGCGGCCGCTCGTTTGGTGAGCTTGTCCGCTGGATCGTGGAGGACGCGTCGTGCAATCGCTAGGCCCGGCAAAGGGTTACGCTAAGGGAAGGGGGTCTCAAGAGGCCCTGCTTTCGCGTGGCATCGCCGTGCCGCGAGAGCCTTCCCGTGGCCTTCCCGTACTGACCGGCACGCGCAATCTGCTGAAGCGCGGCCCGAGAAGCGTGCGCCTCGGCAAAGCAGCGCGCGATCGCGTTCGCGGCAAGTGGCTATTGCTCAGCGTTCTTTTCCTCGGCACCGCCGTGACCTATGGCGCCATCCTTGGCGGCCAGACCGGGCGCGTGCTCGATGCCGCGACTACTGGCGTCCAACGTCTCGCCGTCGCGGCTGGTTTCGGTGTGGAGCGGATCACCGTGGAAGGCCAACACCACGTCACGGACGCCGCGATTACCACGGCGCTCGCTGCCGGGCCCGACACCATGATGCTGGCTTTCGATACCGACGCAGCCAAGGCGCGCCTGGAAGCCGTAACCTGGATCAGGCACGCGCAGGTGATGCGCCTTCTGCCCGCGACCCTTCACGTTGCTATCGAAGAGCGGAGCCCCTACGCCGTCTGGCAGAACAAGGGCAAGACGTATGTGGTCGACGACCGGGGCGTGATGCTCGCGCCCGCGCTGCCGCAGGCCTATCCGAATTTGCCGCTCGTCGTGGGCGAGGGCGCCGGCAAGCACGCGGCTGCGCTTTACAAAGCGCTTGAGCCCTACGGCGAACTAAAAAATAAAATGCTCGCGGCGCTCAGGGTCGGTGACCGGCGTTGGACGCTGAAAATGCGTTCTGGGCTGGAGATCATGCTGCCTGACGACAATATCGACGTGGCGCTTCGGTCTCTGACCAAGCTTGAGCAAGAGCGCGGCGTACTCGATCGCGACTTCGCGGCAATCGATTTTCGCCTCCTCGACCGCGTTACCTTGCGCAAGCGCAAGGCCACAGCAGCGGCAGTAGACGCCACGGCTGTACCCACCGATGTGCCGACCGCCAGCACCGGTTCCACGCCGCCTAAAGGCAAGACTTGAGAGAGCTTAAGGGCCCGAGGATGACATACAACACGACCATCAGGAGCAAGCGCCAGCGCATCGTAACTGCGCTGGACATCGGCACGAGCAAAGTGTGCTGCCTGATCGGTAAGGCCTCATTTGCACCAGATTGGTTCGCAGGTGACCCGGTGCAGTTCGAAGTGTTGGGCTTCGACCATACGCGCGCCGAGGGCCTCAAAGCGGGCATGGTCACGCATCTCGATAGCGCCGAGCATTGCATTCGCTCCGCAGTCGATGCGGCTGAGCGCATGGCCGGCATCACCATTGAAGACGTGCATGTCTCCGTCACCAGCGGGCGCCTCAAGAGCGACAGTTTTTCCGCCAGCGTGGCCTTGCCGTCCGGCACTGTCCGCGACGACGACGTTCAGCGACTCCTGTTGGGCGGCCGTCAATATGCGGGCCGTGACAAGCGCAGTGTGCTGCACGCTTTACCAGTTGGCTATCGCCTCGATGACAATGCTGGGATCAGCGAGCCCCTAGGCATGTGCGGCGAGCGCCTTGGCGTGGATATCCATACCGTGACCGTCGACGAAGTGGCCATGCGGAACCTGATGCTGTGCGTCGAGCGCTGCCATCTCGGCGTGTCGAGCCTCGTCGCCGCGCCCTATTCGAGCGCGCTGGCGGTTGTCACGCAGGATGAGGCCAAGCTTGGCGCGGCATGCATCGATTTCGGCGCCGGCACCACGACTCTTTCGGTGATTGCCGATGGTCATTTCATCTATACCGACGCCATCGCTCTTGGCAGCAACGCGCTGACCACCGACATCGCTCGCACGCTTGGTGCGCCGCTTGAACATGCCGAGCGCTTGAAGACGTTGCACGGCAGCGCCTTCGCCACGCAGTCGGACGAGCGCGAGATCATTACCTACCCATGCGTTACCGGCATGGCGCAAGGAAGCCTCAACCAGATCACCAAGGCGCAGCTCGCCTGCATCATTCGGCCTCGTATCGAAGAAATTCTCGATCTGATGCGCCATCGGCTCGCCGCGAGCGGGCTCGCTGCCGAAGTCACCGAGCACCTCGTGCTGACCGGTGGCGGCAGTCAGCTCACGGGTCTGCCGGAACTTGCTTCGAATATGTTCGGACGCGCAGCGCGGCTTGGCCGCCCGCGCGCCATGAGTGGTTTGCCGCCAGTGGCCGCCGCGCCGGATTTCTCCGCCGCGATCGGTTTGCTCCTGCATTGGGCGCGCGGCGACGAAAAATTCGGTGCCCGCGCCGAGCAACGGTTCTTGCGTACAGGGACAGGCTACTTCGCCAAGGTTGGCGAGTGGTTCATGGATAATTTCTAGGACAGATTAAGGACTTGGGCCGGCGCTCATGCGGGAACCGCCGGCAGAAAGCCACAGCAAGGGACAATCGCAAGGATTGGAAGCCGTCATGACAATCGACATCAGAGTTCCAGATTTGACTGAGCTCAAGCCGCGCATAACCGTATTCGGAGTGGGTGGTGCCGGCGGTAACGCTGTCAACAACATGATCGAATGCGGCCTGAAGGGTGTGGAGTTCGTTGTCGCTAACACCGACGCGCAAGCCCTGATGAGCACGAGCGCCGAGCGCCGCATCCAGATGGGTGCGAACGTGACCGAGGGGCTCGGTGCCGGATCGAAGCCTGAGATTGGCGCGGCCGCGGCCGAAGAGGCCATGGCCGACATCAAGGCCCATCTTGTTGGCGCGCATATGGCATTCATCACCGCTGGCATGGGCGGGGGTACGGGCACGGGCGCAGCGTCGGTTATCGCGCGCGCTTCCCGTGAGGAAGGCATTCTCACTGTCGGGGTTGTCACCAAGCCGTTCCAGTTCGAAGGTTCGCGGCGCTATCGCGCGGCTGAGGCCGGTATCGAGGAGCTGCAGAAATACGTCGACACGCTGCTTATCATTCCGAACCAGAACCTGTTCCGTATCGCCAACGAGAAGACGACGTTCACCGACGCCTTCTCCATGGCTGACGACGTGCTGCGGGCGGCGGTGGCTTGCATCACTGACTTGATGGTCAAGGAAGGCCTGATCAATCTCGACTTCGCCGATGTCCGCACCATCATGGCCGGCATGGGCAAGGCGATGATGGGCACGGGCGAGGCGAGCGGCGAGCGGCGCGCTGTCGAAGCGGCCGAGGCTGCGATCTCCAATCCCTTGCTCGACGATGTGTGCATGAAGGGGGCTAGCGGGCTTCTGGTGTCGATCACCGGCGGCAGCGACCTCACGCTTTACGAAGTGGACGAGGCAGCGAGCCGCATTCGGACCGAGGCTGACGGCAACGCCAATATCATCGTTGGCGCGACTTATGACGACGAGCTCGACGGCATAATCCGCGTATCGGTGGTCGCCACCGGCGTCGGGGCGCCCGTGGAGGAGATGCCCGAAGCTCCGGCCGTAATGGCGACGGGTGCCCAGCCGGACAGGGGCGGGCTGACCCAGCGCTTAGCAGGGCTTGCCGCGCTACCGAGCGCGGGGCCCGAGGGCGCGCCGGTCGACCTTGATGAACCGAGCCTTCAGCTTGCCGCCAATGACATCGTGCAGGAGCCGCCGGTCTGGCGTGCTCCGGGCGACGTGACGATCGAGAAGCGCCCGGCGCAATCGACCGGCATCGCTTTGCCGCGGAAGGCCGCGCAGCCTAAGCCGGCGGCACCCCAGCAGAGCTTCCAGCCAGCGCCTCCCGCCGCCATGACGCGGCCGGTGCGGCGCATGCCGAAGGTCGAGGAGCTTCCCATGGTCGCTCAGAAGGCGATCAAGGCACAGAACGGCGAGGCGCAAGCGGGGGGTCTTGCGGCCCATAAGCGGAAAGCTGGCTTCCTGGAGCGCCTTGCCAATGTCGGCCGTGGCCGCAAGGACGACGACGCCGAGATGCCCTCAAAGCTCGAGCCTGAATTTGGCCAACGGCCTGCCAGCCCCGAGACGGCTCCCGTTGAAGCCCTCCGGGCCCAGGCTCCTGGGCCCCAGGCTCCGCGCGCTGCCGATCCCCAGGCCGAAGCACCAAGAGTTGCAGCACCAAAGGCCGAGGCTCCCCGGGCAGAGCCTGCTCCGGCTGAGACACCAGCCCCGAGAGCCGCGCGGATTAACCGGCCTCGCGAAATGGCTGCCGCGCCAGCACGGGTGGAGCCCCAAGTTCGGGTTGCTCAGGCCACCGCCAAGGCTGCTCCAGTGGAATCGTTTGAGGAAGACGACCTCGAGATTCCCGCGTTTCTGCGCCGCCGCGCCAACTGAGAACGGGTCAGGCGTTAACCAAATCGCCTGACCTATACGTCGGCTGGCAATAATAAG
>JAGPVD010000005.1 GCA_018067145.1 Methyloceanibacter sp. | reverse complement strand
CCCGGCGCCACGCGGAATCATATCCTCGCCGGAGAATGCCTTGATGGCTTCGGTGAGGCGGCCCTGCACGGTCGGCCGGTCCTGCATCTGCCAGCCGGAGAAGGGCTTGCCGTCATATTCGATGGTGAGCTTGTAGCGGGGCACGGCTAGTCCAGAACCGTGCCGGACTTCAGGGTCACGCCGTTGAGGAAAGCTTGCACCGACATCGGCTTCTTGCCGGCGCGCTGGATCCGTATGAGCCGCACCGCGCCTTCGCTGCACGCAATGGTCAGGTGATCGTCCAGCAAAGTGCCGGGCACGCCCTGCCCCTCGGCCAGCATCGCGCTCAGCACTTTGATACGCTCGCGTTTGCCGCTCAATTCGATCTCGAACCAAGCACCCGGATAAGGCGACAGGCCACGAATGCGGTCATGCACGTCGGACGCGGGCAGCCGCCAATCGATGCGCGCCTCTTTGTTGTCGAGCTTCGGCGCGTAGGTGGCTGCCTCGTCGTCTTGCGCGCGGCAATCGAGGCTCCCGTCTTCGAGCGCGGCCAGCGCCTTCACCATCGCCTCCGCACCAAGCGGGGAAAGCGTGTCGTGTAGCTCGCCCGCCGTCATGTCGGGACCAATCTCGACGCGCTCCACGAGACAAACAGGTCCGGCGTCGAGGCCTTCGGTCACACGCATGATGGCAGCGCCGGTCTCGGCATCGCCCGCCATGATGGCGCGATTTATGGGAGCGGCACCCCGCCAGCGCGGCAACAGTGAGGCGTGAATATTGAAGATGCCGAGGCGCGTCGCATCGAGGACCGGCTCCGGCAGGATAATGCCGTAAGCCACGACGACAGCCGCGTCGGCCTCAAACTCACGGAACCGCTTTTGGTCCACTGGGTCTTTCAGACGTTCGGGCGTGAGTACGGTCAGCCCAGCGGCTTCGGCGACCTGATGCACCGGAGATTTACGCAAAGCCATGCCGCGACCGGCCGCGCGCGGCGGCTGGCTATAGACCGCCACGATTTCGTGGCCCGCTTTGAGAAGCGCTTGAAGCGCCGGCACGGCGAAATCTGGCGTGCCCATGAAGATAATGCGCATGGGCTCGCGTCTTAGGCCGCTTGGGCCGCGATGGGAAGTGGCTTCCCCTACATCGCGTCGACGCGCTTCGCCTTGGTGAATTTCTTGACGATCATGTCGCGCTTCAGCCGGGACAGATAGTCGATGAACAGCACGCCGTTCAGATGGTCGATTTCATGCTGAACGATAGTCGCCAAGATGCCTTCCAGCTCCGTTTCCTGCGGCTTGCCATCGTGGCCGAGAAAGGCGACTCGTACCTTGGCCGGGCGCTCCACCTCCGCCGTATGGTCCGGAATAGAGAGGCAACCCTCCTCATGGGTCCGCATTTCGTCCGAAAGCGCGAGGATTTCCGGGTTGGCCATAACGACAGGGTCCGGCGGATCGTCATCCCTGGCCGCGTCCATAACGATCACCCGCCGCAAAATGCCGATTTGTGGCGCCGCCAGCCCCACGCCGGGCGCGTCATACATAGTACCCAGCATGTCATCCATCAGCCGGCGCAGATCGTCATCGACGCGCTCGACCGAAGCGGCCTCTTTGCGCAGGACCGCGTCGGGAATGGTCAGGATTGGATAGATCTTCATGGGTGACGCTGACATAGGCACGGCGCGGCGCACGGTCAACATGTTCCTGTTTTGGTCTGAAACAACGAATCGGCTATAGATTCTTATGGACTTTCAGCCCGTGCAGGTGGGGAGCATCACGCTCGACCCGGTTCTTGTCATGCTCGCACTTGCGAGCCTGGCTGTTCTTGCGCTGCTTTTGCTGGCCATCATCCTTCTCGTGAATATGGGCCGGCGGCGGGACGACGCCTCCGCCCATAACGCCCATCTCGGCGAGATGAAGGTACGCCTTCAGACCCTGGCCGAGAGCAGCGTGAGCCGTCACGGCGAGCTGGCCCGCGCCGTCAATGAACGGCTCGACCGCATGACCCACAAAGTCGGCACCGATCTCAACGAGACGTCGCGCAAAACGCACGAATCCATCTCCAAGCTCAATGAGCGGCTGGCCGTGATCGATAGCGCCCAGCGGAACCTGACCGACCTCTCCTCCAACATGGTGGGCTTGCAGGAGATCCTCGGCAACAAACAGGCGCGCGGCGCATTCGGCCAAATGCGCATGGAGACCATCGTCGCCGACGGGCTGCCCAAGGGCTCCTATACGTTCCAGGCGACGCTCTCCAACGGCAAGCGCCCCGATTGTCTGCTGCATATGCCGAACACCACGGCGGGCGTGGTGATCGACGCCAAGTTCCCCCTTGAGGGCTTTGAAGCTTTCCGCGTGGCGCAGCGCGACGACGAGAAGAAGCTGGCGATGCGGCAAGTCCGCACCGATGTCACGCACCATATTGAGGCGATGGCCCAGCGCTATCTCATTGTCGGCGAGACCCAAGACACCGCCATCCTGTTCGTGCCGTCGGAGTCGATATATGCCGACCTCGCCGAACATTTCTCGGACCTCGTGCAGAAGGCGCATCGCGCGCGCATCGTGATCTGCGCGCCCAACATGCTGATGCTCGCAGTGCAGACCATGCAAACGATCCTCAAAGACGTGCAGATGCGGGAGCAGGCCCACCTCATCCAGGGCGAGGTGGCGAAGCTCGTGGAGGACATGGGGCGATTCCGCGACCGGGTGCTCGACCTCCAGCGTCATTTCGGCCAGTCCAACGCCGATATCGAGAAGATCGTCATCTCTTCGGAGAAGATCGCCGCGCGCGGGCACAAAATCGAGAAGCTGGAATTCGAGGAGACGGCTACGACGGAAATCGCCCAGCAGAACGGCAGCGCGCAGTCTCCTGCGCCGACTGCCGCGCCGGCACCACGGCCACGTGAAGGCGCGCGCATTGTCCGTCAACCAGATCTACTTGCGGGGGAATGATGCTCAGCACAATGAACGGTTCAATGGCCGATCAGGTCATGGTCGGAGGCGGCGCGAGCCTCGCCAATCTTTTCATTCACGCCGTGCTGCTGGGCGCCATCGCTTGGGTAGTGCACCGTCTGCGAACGAGCGACGGCTCCTTTCCAAGCTTTCTGCAATATACGCTCGTCATTGTCGCCACCGGTACGCTTCTGGTGGCAGGGCATTTTGTCGAGGTGGTGCTTTGGGCCTATGTCTATGCTGCGGTCGGCGCCGTGCCACAGAACACTGATCTTATCTACTTCGCGTTCGGCAATTACACGACGCTCGGCTATGGCGATGTGGTTCCGGTGCCACAATGGCATTTGCTCGGCCCTATGACAGCACTGAACGGCGTCATGCTGATTGGCTGGTCGACGGCGCTGATCTTTGAGATCCTGCGGCGGTCGGGTCACCCTCAAAACGGCTAGCGAGGCCTTCTGACTGAATGTCAAGAACGCCACCACGCACCGACGCCGCATCGACACGGGGTGGCCGCGTGGCACGTACCGCCAGCAGCCCCCGCTTCGGTGCGAAGAGGAACGCCGTGAGGAAGGCCGATGCCTGGACCAAGACGATGCAGGCGCCCGTCGCCCCGTTGATGTGGAAACTCACCAGCGTGCCAAGCGCGGCGGACGCCATGGCAACAACCACGGCAATCCCTAGCATGCGCCCGAAACTGTCTGTCAGCAGATAGGCGGTAGCGCCCGGCGCAATCAGCATGGCGATGACTAAGATGATGCCGACGGCTTTAAGCGCGCTGACAATGGTGAGCGACAGCAACACCAACAGGCCGTAATGCAGCACGCGGACCGGCAAGCCAATGGCGCGCGCATGGTTTGGATCAAAGCAATAGAGCAGCAGGTCCCGGCGCTTGATGAGCACGATCAGCATCGTGCCGCCGGCGATGATCGCCGTCTCGATGAGATCGTAAGTGGTGACGCCGAGCACATTGCCGAACAGAATGTGATTGAGATGCTGATCGGTCTCGATTTTGGTGAACAAGACCAGCCCAAATCCGAACATACCGGAAAACACGATGCCCATTACCGTGTCCTCTTTGACGCGGCTATTGTCCTTGAGATAGCCGGTCGCGAGAGCGCAGCCCAACCCAGCGGTAAAGGCACCAATCACCAACGGTATCCCCACCACATAAGCGACGACGATGCCGGGCAGCACCGCATGAGAAATGGCGTCGCCCATGAGCGACCAGCCCTTCAGCACGAGATAGCAGGACAGCACCGCGCAGACGGCGGCCACCAGCAATGCCACGAGAAGTGCGCGCTGCATGAACTCGTAAGCGAAGGGGTCGGTGAACCAGGAGATGACAGCCATCACGCCGCAGCCTCCGTCACCGCAAGGCGCTTACGGCGCGCGGCCAGCACGCCATGCTTTGGCGCGAAATAGAAGGCGAGAAGAAACAGAACTGTCTGGAGCGTGACAATCACCCCGCCCGTCGCGCCATCGACGAAGAAGCTGATATAGGCGCCGACGAAACTCGTCCCCGCGCCAAGAGCTATCGCAATAACAACCAGCCGACCAAAACGGTCGGTAAGAAGATAGGCGGTGGCGCCGGGCGTCACCACCATGGCGATAACCAGGCAGGCGCCGACCGTCTGCAGCGCCGCCACGGTGCAGGCGCTAAGCAGCGTGAAGAACACGATCTTGAGGAGCCCGGCGTTGACGCCGATGCTCTTGGCGTGGGTCTCGTCGAAGAAGGTCACCATGAGGTCCTTCCAGATGAAGACCATGATAGCGAACGAAACCGCGGCGATGATCGCCACCTGCGTCGCGTCCCCGTCGGAGATGGCGAGGATATTCCCGAGCACGATAGTCTGAATGCTGACTGAGCTCGGCCACAGTGAAGCCATCAGCAAGCCAAGCGCGAACAGCGTCGTGAACACGAGGCCGATAATGGCGTCCTCGCGCAGGCGCGAATGCTGTTTGACGAAGGTCATGCCGAGCGAGGCCAGGATGCCGGCGAAGAAGGCACCGACCGCAAACGGCGCGCCGATGATATAGGCGGCGGCGACGCCCGGCACGATGGAGTGCCCCAACGCATCGCCCATCAGCGACCAGCCTTTGAGCATCAGATAAGCCGACAGGAAGGCGCACACCGCGCCCACCAGCGCGCTCACCCACATGGCTTTCAGCATGTAGTCATAGCCGAACGGCACCATGAGTTCGGTGAGGAGCGCACTCATTCCTTATCGTCCGTGCCTTTGCGCTGGCGCGGCTTGCCATCATAGAAGACCAGCGGACGCTCATCGTCGGTGAGGACGTTGAGCGTGCGGGCGTCGTCGTCCTCGTGGAGGGCCTGTCCGCCAAGCTCAAAATTACGCAGAACGCCGCCGAAGGTGCGCTCGAGGTTTTCCTGAGTGAAGACCTCCTCGGTCGGCCCGGCGGCGAGCACCGTTCGATCAATCAGCACGACCTGGTCGCAATAGTCGGGCACGGTGCCGAGATTGTGGGTCGACACCAGCATGAGATGACCGTCGGCACGCAATTCACGCAGCAGATCGATGATCGCCGCCTCGGTCGTCACGTCGATGCCGGTGAAGGGTTCATCGAGCAGGATGATGCGACCTTCTTGCGCCAGTGCCCGGGCCAGAAACACGCGCTTCTTCTGCCCCCCGCTCAACTCGCCGATCTGGCGATTGCGGTACTCGGTCATGCCGACGCGCTCCAACGCCTCGTCGACTTTGCGCCGGTCGGTCCGCGACGGTACGCGCAGGAAATTCATGTGGCCGTAGCGGCCCATCATCACCACGGACTCAACCAGCACCGGGAAGTTCCAATCTACGTCTTCGCTTTGGGGCACATAGGCGACGATGCCTTCAGCCACTGCCTCGTCGACCGGCAGGCCACATAGCCTCACCTCGCCGGCAGACGGCTTCACGAAGCCCATGATGGCTTTGAAGATGGTGGACTTACCGCTGCCATTGACGCCGACAAGCGCGCAGATCGTCCCTGCCCCAAGTTCGAAGGACGCATCGCGCACGGCGGTAAAGCCATTGGAATAGGTAACGCTGAGGTCGCGCACGGCGATGCTCGTTTTACGTACGCGCGCCTCGTCGCGCGCGAAGAGATCAAGAAGGCTCATCGTCAGACCCCTTGTCGTCAAACCCCTTGGCGATTGTCTCCACGGTCACGCCCAGGAGATCGAGATAGGTCGGCACGGGTCCGCCCCCAGCGCTGAGCGAATCCACATAGAGCACGCCGCCGTAGCGCGCGCCTGTCTCCTTGGCGACCTGCTTGGCGGCGCGATCGGAGATCGTACTCTCGCTGAAGACCACGGGGATGTCGTTCTCGCGCACCAGCTCGATCACCTTGCGGACCTGCTGTGGGGTACCTAGCTGGTCGGCGTTGATGGGCCAGAGATAGGCTTCGCGCATGTCGTAGTCGCGGGTGAGATAGGAGAACGCACCTTCGCTGGTTACGAGCCAGCGCTGACCATCGGGAATCGCCGACAGGCGTTTGCGCAACGGCTCGTCGGTCGCCTTGATCTTGGCGGCATAGGTCTCAGCGTTGCGGTTATAGGTTTCCGCATTGGCCGGGTCGTGCTCCACCAATGCCTTGCGGACATTCTCCACATAGATGAGCGCGTTCGACGGCGACATCCAGGCATGAGGATTGGGCTTGCCGTTATAAGGGCCCTCGGAAATGCCCATTGGCGTGACGCCCTCGCTCACCACTACGCTCGGCACGTCTTTGACGTTCTGGAAGAACCGCTCGAACCAGCGCTCAAGACCGAAGCCATTCCACAGCACGAGATCGGCTTCCTGCGCCTTCACAATGTCCAGAGGGGTCGGCTGATAGTCGTGGATCTCGGCGCCCGGCTTGGTGATGGACTCCACCACTGCTTTGTCCCCGGCGACGTTCTGGGCGATGTCTTGGATGATGGTGAAGGTCGTGACGACCCGGAACCTATCGTCAGTCGCGGCAGTCTGATCTGACGGCTCACCACAGCCGGCCAGCATCGCCAGTCCCGCAATCGCTACAACGGCGCACACGATCTGGAGCCGCCGAGCCCAATTCGCCGTCATGAAATCTCCTCTTCCAGCCTTCCAAGGCCGTCTTGACCCGGATCATAGCTGCAATTGCAAATTATTAGCAACTAAAATAATGGAGCCAGAGGGGAGAAATAGGTTGGAGGCCGGGACGGCAGCCGAAGCATGACGGCGCGGCGGCATCCTGCTAAGAGCGTGGGGCAATGACGGCGACCGGGGCACCTACCAAAAAACCGAACTCGGCTGACACGCCAGACGCACGGCGCAGTTGGACCAAGATCCTGTTCAACAGAAAGATGCTCACCTGCATCTTCCTGGGTTTCACCTCGGGTATGCCGCTCTACGTCCTAGTTTCCTTGGTGCCGGCCTGGCTGCGCAGCAACGACGTGGACCTCGCCACCATCGGTCTCTTCGCCTTAATCGGGCTGCCCTATACTTGGAAATTCGTATGGTCCCCCCTGATGGACCGCTACAAGCTGCCGTTCCTCGGCCGCCGGCGGGGCTGGGCGCTCCTGACGCAGCTTGTGCTGCTGCTTGCGATCGGCGTGTTGGGCCAGTTCAATCCATCCGGCTCGCTCCAAGCGATCGTGGCGATCGTCTTCGTTGTTGCCCTGTTTGGCGCCAGCCAGGACATCGTCATCGATGCATACCGGCGTGAGCTGCTGGCCGACGACGAGCTGGGGACCGGCACGTCCATCTTCGTCAATGCTTACCGTCTTTCCGGTCTGGTGCCGGGGTCTCTGGCCTTGATCCTGGCCGACCAACTGCCCTGGACGGTGGTGTTTTGGGTCACCGGCGCCTTCATGCTGGTCGGCATCGTGACCACTTTGATGATTAGGGAAGTGAGTGATGACGCGCTGGCGCCGCATACTTTGCGAGAGGCGGTCATCGACCCCTTCGTGGAGTTTTTCAGCCGCGATGGTGGGATCAAGGCTGGGTTAGCCATCCTGGCCTTCCTGTTTCTCTACAAGTTGGGGGACAACATGGCCACGGCCCTGGCCACGCCCTTCTACATCGATATGGGTTACAGCCTGAGCGAGATCGGTTCCGTGGCCAAGGTGGCCGGACTGTGGGCCAGCATCGCCGGTGGCGTGATTGGCGGCATCATCATGCTGAAGGTAAGCATCAACCGGGCCCTATGGCTCTTCGGTTTCGTGCAGATGTTCACCATCGTTCCGTATATTTGGCTGAGCCAGTCCGGGCATTCGCTGCTGGGGCTGTTTGTCGTGGTCAGCGGAGAATATCTGGGCGTCGGCCTTGGCACGATCGCGTTGACCGCCTTCATGGCCCGGGAAACCAGCAGGGCCTTTACGGCCACTCAATTCGCCCTGTTCAGCAGTTTCATCGCGGTTCCACGCACGCTGGCCAATGCATCGACCGGTTTCATCGTGGAAGCCGTCGGGTGGACACAGTTCTTCGTCTTCTGCGCCATCGTCGCGATTCCGGGCATGCTGCTGCTGTTGAAGGTGGCGCCGTGGACCGAGAGACGGCCCGACTCCGACGAGATCAAAGAGGTCGAGCGTCAGAAGGAGAGCACCGACGGATCGCCGTAGCCTTAGGCGACGTCAAATCTTGCGGCTGTCATAGGCCCAATGCAGGAGCGCCTGCCGCTGTCTTGGGCGGCAGAACGGATCCCCAGGCTCGCAGTTGCGCTCAATCTGCCGCACGTGCCGGCGCATCGCCTTCCAGCGTTTGATTTGCCGCCGGTCCTCATCGGGCATCCGGCGACCCAGATAATAGCGGCAATACCATTGGAACCAGCCGCGCGGATCATCGGGATGGATCCATCCCTTCGCGCGCCAGACCGATAGCGGCTGGCTGGCGTCGACACCAAAGAAGTTGAGCGAACGGTCGCGGCCGTTCGGAGCGAGTTTGGCGCCGGTGAACCAGCACTCGGGAAACTCGTTGCGGGTGTCGGTCATGTATTTGCCGCCGAACACGCCGAGCCGCAGCATCTCGCGCGGCGTCAACTCGGGCGTAAACTCCAGATCGAAATTCCGGCCAGCGGGCGCGCTCAATTCGTAGCGATAGCCCTTCTGCATTTTGTCGGAAACGATGACGTGGCGTTTGCGCATGAGGGAACTTTGGGAGGGGCTCCGTTGCCTCACATCGCCTTGCGGGATTTGACAGCGGCGGCCAGCGTGCCCTCATCGAGATAATCGAGCTCGCCACCGATCGGCACGCCCTGCGCCAGCCGCGAGACCGAGACATTGCAGCCATCGAGCTGATCCGTCAGATAATGCGCCGTGGACTGGCCCTCCACCGTGGCATTGAGCGCCAACAACACCTCGATGACTTGCGGATCATGTGCACGCTCGATGAGCATGGCGATGGCGAGGTCATCGGGCCCGACACCGTCGAGCGGCGACAGGGTGCCGCCAAGCACGTGATAACGCCCGTTGATGACGGCGGCGCGCTCAAGCGCCCAAAGGTCGCCCACCTCCTCCACCACGCAGATGAGGGTGGGGTCGCGCGTCTGGTCGCAGCACAACGTGCACGGGCTATGCGTATCGATATTGCCGCATGTCTCGCAGGTGAGAATAGTGTCGCGCGTCTCGGCCAGGGCAACCGCCAGCGGCTCGAGCAGCTGCTCCTTCTTCTTGACGAGATGTAGCGCCGCACGCCGCGCCGAACGCGGCCCAAGCCCCGGCAGCCGCGCCAGAAGCTGGATCAGCCGTTCAATTTCAGGGCCTGCCGCCGCGCGCGCCATCGGGCTTCGTTGCTAAAACAGTTTCAGGCCGGGCGGGAGCGGCAAGCCGCCGGTGATCGATTGCATCTTTTCTTTCATGGCCTCATCGGCCTTGGTCTTGGCGTCGCCATGGGCAGCGGAGATCAGGTCTTCCAGGATCTCGCCTTCCTCGGGTTTGAGTAGAGAGGGGTCGATCTTGACGCCGGCCATCTCGCCTTTGCCGTTCAACGTTACCACGACCATGCCACCGCCGGCGCGGCCTTCGCAGGTCGTCTTCTCCATCTCGGCCTGCATCTCCGCCATGCGGCCTTGCAGTTCCTGCGCCTGCTTCATCATCTGCGTGAAATTCTTCATCTAGTTCGTTCCGTCCTCCGTGAGTTTCTGGGGCTCGCCGTCGACGCCATCCTCTTGCGCGTCTGACAATGTCGACCGCACGTCAGCGATCTCCGCGTCGGGAAAATGCTGCAACACCTTTTTGACCGCTGGGTGTGCGCGAACCTCTCTGAGCTCACGCTCCTTCTCATCCAGGCGTTCGGCGCGGAGTTTGATACCCAAGGGCTCCGCCCCTTCCTTGTCGCTGACAGCAACGATCCATACGCGGCCGGTCCAGGATTTGAGCTTGCGCATCAGTTCCTGAGCAAAGTCGGCAGGCGCGGTCTGCAGGGGATTGAACTCTAGATTACCTGGCTTGAAATGCACGAGCCGCATGTGGTCCAGAAGCACATTCTTGAGCTTGAGATCACGCTTGGTCTCGGCCAGAGCAACAAGGTCCTCAAAGCTGTTCAGGGATACCTGTTCAAGAACTGGTTCCGGGCTTGGCGCTGGCCCCGGTTCCGGATTCTCGCTCTCGACCTGGACTGCGCTTTCGACGTGAACCGTGGTTTCAGCATGGGCCCGCTTGGGGTCAGATGCAGGTGCAGGCCGCACCTCCCTGGTTCCGCTGTCTCCCGCGCTACCGCCTTCTTTCAGCATACGGGCGATCTCGCCCGGTGGCGGCAGGTCGGCGGAATATGCAAGACGCACCAGCACCATGTCAGCGGCGGCAAGCGGGCGCGGAGAGTTGCGCACCTCGTCATGACCTTTGAGCAGCATCTGCCAGGCACGCGCTAGCACCGGCATGGACAGACGTTTGGCCAGTTCGGCGGCGCGCCCGCGCTCGGCCTCACTGGCGGCCGGATCGGCGCTTGCTTCTCCAGCAGCTTTGACCACCGTCACCACATGCACCGCGTCGGCAAGATCGGTGATGACCTGGCCCGGCTCGGCGCCATCGCGATTGAGTTGATCGAGTGCTGAGAGAGCCCCCCCAGCGTCGCCGGTCAGCACGGTCTCTAAGAGATCGAAGATGCGGCTCCTGTCGGCCAGACCGAGAAGCTCGCGCAACGACCCCGCCTCGACCTTGCCGGAGCTATACGCAATGGCCCGATCGAGGATCGACAGGGCGTCGCGCACGGAGCCTTCCGCCGAGCGGGCAATGAGCGCCAACGCCGCCTGCTCGGCTTCCGCGTTTTCGGCTGCGACGATACGGGTGAGATGCTCCATCAGCACCTCGATCTCGATGCGCTTCAGGTCGAAACGCTGACAACGCGACAGCACCGTGACCGGGACTTTGCGCACCTCGGTGGTGGCGAAGATGAACTTCACATGCTCGGGCGGTTCTTCCAGCGTCTTAAGCAGACCGTTGAACGCCTGCTTCGACAGCATGTGCACCTCATCGATAATGTAAACTTTGTAGCGCGCACTGTTCGGCTTGTAGTGAGCGCTATCGATTAGGTCGCGGATGTCGTCGATGCCGGTATGGGAGGCGGCGTCCATCTCAATCACATCGAGGTGCCGGCTCTCCAAAATGGCACGGCAATGGGCGCCCTCCTCGGTGATATCGAGCGTCGGGCCGTCGCCATCTGGGCCGTCGTAATTCAAGGCCCGGGCGACAAGGCGCGCGGTCGTGGTCTTGCCGACGCCGCGCACACCAGTGAGCATATAGGCTTGAGCGATGCGGCCCGTGGCAAACGCATTGCGCAGCGTCCGCACAATCGATTCCTGGCCGATCAGCTCGGCAAAGACTTGGGGCCGGTATTTCCTGGCGAGCGCCGCGTGGGTTTCAGGCGCGCTCTTCGCTTGGTCTTTGGCTTCAGCCATCGAAGGGGTCGGACTCAACGCCTAGGTTTTAAGAACACTTGGAGCGGCAGCTCTTGACTGGCCCCGCGATACGCCACGCGAAGCTTGAAGCAAGGTGGGAGGCTGGACGAGCAACCCGCGAAACGCTCGTTGGGGCTGCTTCCTTCCGGATCTGACCCGGTTGGCGAGGCACGCGCCTGCTGCCAACCTCCCTGCAGGAGTATATCGGGGATCGCGGCTCCTGTGGCAACCCGCTCACGACTTCCGTTCGAATCTGCCGCAGCGCCAATAGAGGAAGAGCAGGACGAGCAGCCAAATCCCAATAAATCCATCGGAAAAAATCATAAGGAAGTTATATGGCGCAAAGTCCCCGGTCTTCATCACCTGATGGATATGCCCGTAGGTAGCGCCAAGCATGAAAAGCGCCCAGCCGAGCCCAGTGGCGAGCCAGAACGTGCCGCCGATCCAGATACACAGGAAGCCCAGCACACCCCAGGCGCCATCATGGACGCCAACCTCGAACTGGAACGGGCTCCCCGGCGGCCAGCCGATCATCTTCGCCGTCTCGTCGGCAAAAAAGACATGGGGAATGAAGCCGAACAGCAGCCCCATGACCCCGACGCCTACGACGAGGGCGTAGAGCAGCAGGATGCGTACGACGCGGAGCTTTGTGCGCGGCTCCCGACTCAAGAAAAGATGGATGACGGGGAACAGCACGCTCAAGATGGCGATGGCTAAACCGATCAATGGGACCTCCCTGACTAGGAGCCGTGAGCATACGCGACTCGCACGCCGCCTTCGTCTGCCTTGTGACCACGAAGCCGCGCCGCACGACGAGGTGATGTGCTAGCCTCGCCCCGTGGCACTTCTTATCGCGCTCCATATCCTGGCCGCCGTAGTTTGGGTGGGCGGCATGTTCTTCGCCTATCTGGTGTTGCGTCCGGCTCTCGGGCCGCTGGAGCCAGAGGCGCGGGCAGTGGTTTGGCAGCGTGTCTTCGGCCACTTTTTCCCGTGGGTTTGGCTAAGCGTCGTGGTGCTGTTGGCCAGCGGCTATGGCATGCTGTTCCTCTATTCCGGAGGCTTCGCCGGCGCCGGAGGGTCCATTCATCTCATGCAAGCCATTGGCATCGTGATGATGCTGCTATTCGCCCATTTGTATTTCGTACCGTGGCGCCGTTTCAGTGGTGCCGTGGAGGGAAAGCATTTCCCCGAAGCCGTCAAACAGCTGAATCAAATCCGTCGCATCGTGGCGACCAATCTTGTCCTCGGTCTTCTAACGATAGCCGTGGGCGCGAGCGGTCGCTTCTGGTAAATCCGTCCAAACTTGGTCACCGCGACGCATTTGCCCGCCTTGTAATTGGAGAATTTAAAATGAGCTCAAATAAGAAGACTTTCCAGAGGCCGACAAAGCGCGTGTTGACCGGCGAAACCCGCGAAGAAGAAGAGGCGCGCCT
>JAGPVD010000001.1 GCA_018067145.1 Methyloceanibacter sp. | reverse complement strand
ATCAACTACCCGCGCAATCCAGGCGAAAACAAGTACATCTTCTCCATGTGGGCGTTCCGCGAGATGGGCTTCTTCGACACTCTCGAAGAGTATTGCGATTTTTGCATCGCCTATGAGGCCCACACCGGCTATCGCTGCAATATGCCGAGCGTCGGCTACGCCATCGTGCGCGATTGCGAGGCTCTGTTCTCCTATAGCTGGGAGGGGCCAACCATGAGCATCGACCCGGCGTCTACCGGCGGGCCTGAGTGGGAAGAATTCCTGCACGCCTATAACGACTTCTGCAGCGACCGCCGGGGCGTCCCTCTGTTCAACCAGACGCCGTTCTTGACCCGCGACCAGGTGCGCCGCGCCTTCGGCACCAGGCTTCAGCAATTCGCCGCGCGCCGCAAAGAAGTCGATCCGAAAGACCGCCTGCTCGATTCCTATTTCCGCGAGTTTTTGTCTTAAACCGCGCTAGGCACGAAACCGGCAACCGCGCTTAAGCGCCCATCGCCTTGATGAACCACCGCACCAGCGAGAAGGACAGCGCGCGCGGCATGTTCCGCACGGTTTTCATGAAGCCTTCCACCTGCATGGGAAAAGCGATCTCGTAAGGCTTTTTCGGCAGTTTTTCGAGGATCTTGCGGGCGCAACGCTCTTTGCTCATGACAAAGATCTTCTTCTTCGGATCGTAAGACGCGTTAAGCGGCGTATCGACAAAGCCGGGATTGATGAGCGTCACGTCGATGCCGCTACCGCGCAACTCCAATTTGAGACTTTCCGCGAGATTGATCACCGCCGCCTTGCTTGCGCCATATCCGCCATTGCCAGGCCAGCCCGCGTAGCCGAACAGCGATCCCATGATGGCCAACTGGCCTTGGCGGCGCTCCAGCATCGACGGCAACGCCGCCGCAACCCCGTTGATCACGCCATCCACGTTGAGCGCCATGGTCTTGTGAAAGCCGTCGAGGTCAATATTGCGGATATCGAATGGCACATACATGCCGGCACCAAGCAGCACCATATCGATCGGCCCTAGCTCGGCCTCGACTTTGGCGCCGCAGGCTTTCAGCGCGTCGGGCTCCAGCACGTCGGCCGGAAACGCCGTGATGTGTTCGGAAGACGCGGCAAGCGCGTCGAGCTTCTCACTTGGCCGCGCCGTGGCGGCGACGGTCACGCCTTGAGCAGCAAGCCGGCGCGCAATTTCACCGCAGATCGCGCCCGAAGCGCCCGTGATCCAAACGACCCTCCAGGGATATTTCCGGTCAGCCATGGCGCGTTTCTAGTCCTCGAACGGGTCCTGCACGAGGATCGTGTCCTCACGTTTAGGGCTCGTGGAGAGCAGTGCCACTGGCACACCGAGCAGTTCCTCGAGGCGGCGGACATATTTGATGCACTGCGCCGGAAGCTCTCCCCAAGATCGCGCGCCGCGTGTCGATTGCACCCAGCCGTCCATGGTCTCGTAGATTGGCTCGACCCGGGCCTGTTGGCCCTGCGCCGCTGGCAGATGGTCAATCTCTTTACCATCGAGCTTGTAGCCAACGCAGATTTTCAACTCTTTCAGTGTATCAAGCACATCGAGTTTGGTCAGCGCGATGCCGTTAATTCCGGCCACCGTGCAAGTCTGGCGCACCAGGCAAGCGTCGAACCAGCCGCAACGCCGCGCCCGGCCCGTCACCGTGCCGAACTCCTGACCGCGCTCGCCGAGTTCCTTGCCCACCTCGTCCATCAGCTCGGTGGGGAACGGCCCCTCACCGACGCGAGTCGTGTAAGCCTTGGTGATGCCGAGCACATAGTTGATGGCACCGGGACCGACGCCGGAACCGGTCGCGGCCTGGGCCGCCACCGTGTTCGACGAGGTGACGAAGGGGTAGGTGCCGTGATCGATATCAAGCAGCGCCCCTTGCGCGCCTTCAAACAGAATGCGCTTGCCTTGCCGGCGCTTTGCGTCGAGTAGCGACCAGACCGTGTCCACGTAGGGCAGTATCTTCGGCGCGATCTCGGTGAGTTGCTGGCACAGCTCCGTGGCCGAAATCTCAGGCTCGCCCAGGCCGCGGCGCAGCGGATTGTGATGGCTCAGAATGCGTTCGATCTTCGGCTTCAGCGAGGACAGGTCGGCGAGGTCCATCACGCGCACGGCGCGGCGGCCGACCTTGTCTTCGTAGGCTGGGCCGATGCCACGCTTGGTGGTGCCGATCTTACCCTTACCGGCAGCAGCCTCGCGCAGAGCATCAAGCTCGCGGTGAAGCGGCAGGATCAGAGTCGCGTTCTCGGCGACCCGCAAGTTTTTGCGGCTGATCGTGACTCCAAGCTCTTCAATACGCGCGATCTCGTCAGCGAGCGCCCATGGGTCGACCACGACGCCATTGCCGATCACGGCAAGCTTGTTCTGGCGCACGACACCGGAGGGAAGCAACGAGAGCTTGTAGGTCGTACCGTCGACTACCAGCGTATGGCCGGCATTGTGGCCGCCTTGAAAGCGCACCACCACATCGGCGCGCTCGGAAAGCCAATCGACAATCTTGCCCTTGCCTTCGTCGCCCCATTGGGAGCCGACGACCACGACGTTGGCCACGATGAAATCCCCTAGATCCTGGATTAAGACGCAGAAACGGCCCCGCGAACGTGCAGGGCCGTATGTTGTTATAGCCTGCGAGCGGTCGCGATGCGAGCCTTCGAATGCCCCTAAGCGTCCTTGGCCACAGCCTGCTTCTCCTGGGCGAAAGCCCAATCGAGCCAAGGCATTAGAGCCTCGACATCCGCCTTTTCCACCATCGCCCCGGTCCAAATGCGCAAGCCCGGCGGGGCATGGCGATAGGCGGCGATGTCCTTGGCCACATCTTCCTCGCTGAGTCGATCTGCGATCGCCTGAGGGAAGCCGTCACGCAGTTGAGGAGGCAGCGCCACGATCCCTGGATCGACCACCTTCAGGCACACTGAGGTATTGGAGCGGGCCGCCGGCTCCTGCGCTAAGAAATCCACCCAAGGCGTCTTGGCCACCCAATCAGCAATAACAGCCGCGTTGGCATCCGACCGGGCGATGGTATGTTCGAGCCCACCCACGCTTTCGACGAAGCGGAGTGCATCCATATAGTCCTCCAGGCACAGCATGGATGGCGTGTTGATGGTGCCGCCCTCGAACAGCTCAGTCATAAGCTTGCCGTTGTGGGTCAAGCGGAACAGCTTCGGCAGCGGCCAAGGCGGTGCGTAGCTTTCAAGCCGATCGATGGCCCGCGGCGACAGGATCAGCATGCCGTGCTGCGCCTCGCCACCCAGCACCTTCTGCCAAGAGAATGTCGCCACATCGAGCTTCCGCCAATCAATGTCTTGCGCGAACACCGCGGAGGTCGCGTCGCAGATTGTGAGCCCCTCGCGATCGGATGCGATCCAATCGCCGTTCGGCACGCGCACGCCCGAAGTGGTGCCGTTCCACGCGAACACCACGTCGCGATCGAACTTCACTTCGGAGAGGTCCGGCAGGTTGCCATAGGCCGCCAGCAACGGGCGAACGTCGGCGAGCTTGAGCTGCTCGACAATGTCAGTGACCCAATCGCGGCTGAACGCTTCCCAAGCGAGCACGTCCACGCCTTTGGGGCCGAGTAGCGACCATAGCGCCATCTCCATGGCGCCGGTGTCCGAGGCCGGCACGAGCGCCACGCGATAATCGTCCGGCAGCTTCAGGAGCTCACGGGTCTTGAGCAGCGCCGCCTCGATCCGCGCTTTGGTTTCCGGCTGGCGGTGGTTGCGGCCAAGCAATGCGCCTTTAAGCCCGTCGAGCGACCAGCCGGGATGCTTGGTGCACGGGCCCGAAGAGAAGCGCGGATTGGCGGGGCGTTTCGCCGGCTTTGGCGGCAGGGTCAAGGCACTCTCCTAAAGTGGAAGGAGCGGAAGTCGCCGATAAGTGTGGAACCAAAAGCGCGCCCCCACAAAGAAAAACCGCCCGTCAAAATGACGGGCGGCAAAGGCTAGCAGTCTAGCGTGGTCGACGGGGGTTACCTAAAGGCAACCGGCATCGGCGCGACGGGTTGGTGTCCAAGCTTCCAGCGCATGCCGAGCATTAAGTCGTGCGAATTGATGTCCTCGATCTCCAAGCTCCGATAGGAACTGGAGCCGTCAAACGCCGTCACCCGGCCACTCCGCGCATCGCCGAGATCGGTGTAGCGATAGGACAGGTCGACGGTGACGGAAGGATTGACCTCATAAGCGAGACCGCCATGAACCGCCCAGGCGAAGTTGGTCTCGGTATTGTCCGCTCCGTAGAACACGCTTGAGTTCTGAACATTGACGTCCTTCAGGCCAAGCACCGACACCGAAGCGAAACCGACACCGCCGCCGATATAGGGCGTGATGCAAAAATATGTGCCGAGATCGATATAGGCATTGGCGAGACCAACCCAGCTCTCGATGTCTGCAGTGTATTCGTTCGTTCCGGGCGGGAAGGTGCCATCGGCGGCATTGCTGGCACGGCTGAAACTACCGTTGCCACCAGGGAACCGGTCCTGGGCGATGAACAGAGACTTGCCGCGATATTCACCGGTCACGTCGAAGCGCAACCAGGTGTTGAACTCGTAGCCGATGCCCACACCGAATAGCGTCGAGCTTTTGATGTCCTTGTGGAAAACCTCGAAATCGTTGGTCTCGAAGAGCTCGGAATGGATCCCACCAACCGTCGGGTTGGCGGCGCCAATGAAGCCCTTCAGATAGGTCGGCCCCGTGCAACCGACGCAAGGCGCTGCCACCGGAAGCGGCGGCGGCATTGGTTAACCGAGCCCTAAGGCGCGTGCCAGACCGGGACAGCTATGTCCTCGCGGAAAAAGGGTAATTCGTCGCGCCGCCACTGCCCCCACGTAAGACGGCAGGCCTGAAGGAATTCGGCTATTGGCTGGGTGTTGGGCTGCTTAGGCCGCCGCGGCGTCGGACAAAGCGTGGACGATGTCGGAGACCACATTCTTGACCAACCCGGCGTCATCGCCCTCCGCCATGACCCGAATGACCGGCTCCGTGCCGGATGGGCGGATGACGAGCCGACCGGCATCGCCGAGCTTCGATTTGCCGTCGGTGATCGCCCGCTGGACGCTTACATTGTCGAGCGGTTTGCCATCCTTGTAGCGGACATTCTCTAGGATCTGCGGCAGCGGCTCAAAGCGATTGCAAATCTCGCTCACCGGCTTGCCGTTCTGCGCCACCACGGCCAGGATTTGCAGCGCGGTCACGAGTCCATCGCCAGTGGTAGAGAAATCCGACAGCACGATATGGCCGGACTGCTCGCCGCCGACATTGTAGCCATGCTGGCGCATATGCTCGACGACGTAACGATCGCCGACCGGTGTGCGTGCGAGCCCAAGGCCCAAATCTTCCAGATAACGTTCTAGGCCGAGATTGGACATCACCGTCGCGACCACGCCGCCACCGGCTAGACGCCCACGCCTCAACCAGAACTCGCCGATGACCGCCATTAGCTGGTCGCCGTCGATGACGCAGCCCTTCTCGTCCACGATGACCACGCGATCCGCATCGCCGTCGAGCGCGATACCGATATCGGCACGCACTTCGCCAACCTTGCGGATCAGCCTTTGCAACGCGGTCGAACCGCAGTCCTTATTGATGTTCAAGCCATTCGGCTCGACACCAATCTTGATGACGTCGGTCCCGAGTTCCCAAAGCGCCTCCGGTGCCACCTTGTAGCCTGCGCCATTGGCGCAATCGATCACGGCCCGGATGCCGTCGAATCGGACATTCTTGGGCAGAGTACGTTTGGCAAACTCTATGTATCGCTCGCGCGCGCTGTCGATGCGCTTGGCGCGGCCGATCTTCTCGGGCAGCGCCAGGAGCGCCGTCGTGTCACCCTCCATCAGCCCTTCGATCTCGGCCTCCTGGTCGTCGGACAGCTTGTAGCCATCGGGTCCGAACAGCTTGATGCCGTTATCGAGGAAAGGGTTATGCGATGCAGAGATCATCACACCGAGATCGGCGCGCAGCGACCGGGTCAACATGGCCACGGCCGGCGTCGGCATTGGACCGAGCTGGAACACATCCATGCCTACGGCGGTGAAGCCTGACACGAGCGCGGATTCGATCATGTAGCCCGAAAGACGCGTGTCCTTGCCGATCACGACGCGGTGGCGGTAGGAGCCGTTGGTAAAAACCTTGCCGGCAGCCATGCCGACCTTCAACGCCATTTCCGACGTCATCGGATACGAGTTGGCGCTACCACGGATTCCGTCCGTGCCAAAGAACTTACGAGCCATCTCGGATTTTCCCCCGTCTACGCTACCAACCGGTGCCAGCCCCGCTTTGGGGGCTGCCTAACCCGGCATTGGATTATGCTACCCTTGATGCCCTGGGTGCGTTCAAAAAGTGTAAGCAAAGATTACACTCACAGGCCCAGGACTGTGAAATTTCTCTTATTTTTCAGTGCCGAACATGCTGGCCCGCCAGACATCGAGCGCTTGGCGGGTGCCCGCCACGTCATGCACCCGTAGAATCTGCGCCCCTTGCGCCACCGAGGCAATCGCTGCTGCATGGCTGCCCGGCTCGCGAGATCGTGGGTCGCGCGCCTGGCCAAGCCCACGAATAAAGCGTTTGCGTGACGCGCCAACGAGAAGCGGCACGCCGAGACCGTGGAAAAGGCTAATATTTGCGAGCAGCGTCAGGTTGTGGGCGAGCGTCTTGCCGAAGCCCAGTCCAGGATCCGCGGCGATGCGCGATCGCTCGATGCCAGCCGCGATGCATACCTCAATGCGCGCCTCCAGATAGTCGAACACCTCCAGCGCCACGTCGTCATAGGCGGGATCGTCTTGCATGGTCTTGGGCTCGCCTTGCGCATGCATCAGCACGACATCAAGCCCTGCTTCCACCGCTACGGCCATACATTCCGGATCATAAGAGAGCGCCGACACGTCATTCAGAATTTTCGCACCGGCTTTGGCGGCGGCGTTTGCCACCGACGCTTTACGCGTATCGATGGAGATGACCGCAGGCGACCCGGCAAGACCTTCGAGTACCGGCACCACGCGAGCGAGTTCCTCGTCATGCTCGACGGTGTCGGAGCCTGGCCGCGTGGACTCACCCCCGATGTCGACAAGGGCCGCGCCTTCTGTTGCAAGCCCCGCCGCCTGAGTGATCGCGCCTTCAGTCGTGTCGTAGAGACCGCCGTCGGAGAAGGAGTCCGGCGTGACGTTGACAATGCCCATGAGCGCCGGGCGCGCCAGCTCTAAGCCAGCGAAGGGTGCCCGTGGCGACGTCACGCGCGCTAACACCGCGCTGAGATCAGTATCGTGTACGTCCTTCAGCGTGGCTGCCGTAGTCAGCCTCCGCCGCGAGTTGCTGGCATCGCCCTCGATCAGCACTGCAGCAGTAAAGGCGATGGGCCCACCCGCCAAAGGCAGGGCTAAGCCATCCTCGACGGCTGCGTCCGCCGGCTGCCCGTAGAGAAACCCGATGGGCCTAAGATAAAGCTTTCCATCAGCCATTCAGCGTCGAGCCTTTGCATAAAGCATCATGCCCGACACGAGGCCGGGCATGAGCAAATCTTCGTTCGGCAATCGGCCCCAGTTCTTTAAGTCTGGGGCTGAGGCTCCATGCCGCCGCTACCGGTGTCCGGCTCCGGCGGCTTCTTGCCACGCCCCGCCGTCGGCACGGCTGATGCCGGCCCCGGACGCACCGTGTCGTCGGTGTCGTCTTCGCGCACCGGCGGCTTGCCGTTCAACAGGTCTTTGATCTCCTTGCCGGTCAGGGTCTCGTATTCGAGCAGCCCTTTGGCGAGTGTGTGAAGGTCATCGAGATTCTCGGTGACGATCTTCCGTGCCGACTCTAAGCCCTCGTCGACGAGGCGGTGGATTTCCTCGTCGACAATGGTTTGGGTCTCATCGGAAAGGTTCTGCTGCCGCGCAACGGAATGGCCGAGGAAGACCTCTTCCTCGTTATCGCCATAGGCCAGCGGGCCGAGCTTATCGCTCATACCAAACTGCGTGACCATGGCGCGCGCGAGCTGCGTCGCCATCTTGATGTCGGACGACGCGCCCGAGGTGACCTTGTCGTAGCCGAATACGACTTCCTCAGCCACGCGCCCGCCCATGGCGACGGCGATGTCCGCCTTCAGCCTGGCGCGGGTGTGGGAAAGCACATCACGTTCCGGCAGGCGCATGACCATGCCGAGCGCCTGGCCACGCGGAATGATGGTCGCTTTATGGACAGGATCGGACGCTGGCCGATGCAGCGCCACGAGCGCGTGCCCGCCTTCGTGATAAGCCGTCAGCGACTTCTCCTCCTCGGTCATCACCATGGAGCGACGCTCGGCGCCCATCATCACCTTGTCCTTGGCGTCCTCGAATTCGTTCTGAGTGACGACGCGCTTGGAGCGGCGTGCCGCGAGTAGCGCCGCCTCGTTGACGAGATTGGCCAAGTCAGCACCGGAGAAGCCGGGCGTGCCACGCGCGATGAGGCGCAAATCGACGTCTGGCGCCAACGGCACCTTCCGCACATGAACCTTCAAAATTTTCTCGCGGCCAATGATGTCCGGACGCGGCACCACCACTTGGCGGTCGAAACGGCCAGGCCGCAGCAGGGCAGGATCGAGCACGTCGGGGCGGTTGGTCGCGGCGATGAGGATGACGCCCTCATTCTCCTCGAACCCGTCCATCTCGACGAGAAGCTGATTCAAGGTCTGCTCGCGCTCATCGTTACCGCCGCCAAGCCCGGCGCCACGATGGCGGCCGACAGCATCGATCTCATCGATGAAGATGATGCAAGGCGCATTCTTCTTCGCCTGCTCGAACATGTCGCGCACACGCGATGCGCCGACACCGACAAACATCTCGACAAAGTCGGAGCCTGAGATCGTGAAGAAGGGAACGTTGGCTTCACCAGCGATGGCCCGGGCGAGCAACGTCTTGCCGGTGCCCGGAGGGCCGACAAGCAGTGCGCCGCGCGGAATGCGTCCGCCAAGCTTCTGGAACTTCTGTGGGTCGCGCAGAAACTCGACAATCTCTTGCAGGTCGTCCTTGGCCTCGTTAACGCCCGCGACGTCATCGAAGGTCACGCGTCCATGTTGCTCGGTGAGCAGCTTCGCCTTGGACTTACCGAAGCCCATGGCGCGGCCACCACCCGACTGCATCTGACGCATGAAGAAGATCCACACGGCGATGAGGAGCAACATTGGAAACCAGGAGATCAGCACGCCGAACAGCGAGGGGACATCCTCCTCTGACGGCTTGGCGGTGATCGCCACACCCTTTTTGGTCAGCTTGTCGACCAGATTGGGGTCGTTCGGGGCGTAGGTCTGGAAGGTCCGGCCATCCGTGAGGTGCCCGGATATCTGATTGCCGGCGATGGTCACGTCCTGGACGTTGCCACCGTCAACCTCGGTGAGCATCTGCGAGAAGCTCATCTCGTTGCCACGGACCTGTGAGCCAGGCGTTTGGAACAAGTTGAACAGCGCGACCAGGAGAAGGCCGATAAATACCCAGATAACGAAATTACGGAAGTTCGAATTCATGAACTGACCTGACGACTTAAAGTATGGGGCGAGCGGGGCTGCCAGGCCTCTCCACCATTTCTGACGCGGAGAGGCTAGTAAGCCCCGTTAACATAGGAACCTGCAGGCGTTTTGCCAAGTAAAGCTAACGCAAAGAGGTGCATGCTTCCTCAATAGCTTCGGGGTCCTGCGGCGTCCCGTCTCTCCCCTTTAGACGGTGCCCCGAAGGAAGATCGCCCGGCAGTCAAGGCTGCGTTCATGGCGCGAGCGTGGCGCATCGCCCAGGGATTGGGGACCGCCAAGCTCCGGGAGCCCAAGCAGCATCTCTCCCTGCCAGCAGGCTGGCAGCGTCCGGGCCACGAGCCGGGGCAAGGATGGCGGCATGGCCTCAAGCTCCTTCAGCCGTTGCAGGCCCTCTTCGCCTAGCGCCCGCACAGTGACGGCCACAGGCGCTGCAGGCCCGAGCTCAACCATGAAGCGATTATCCCACAGCGACCGTTCGCCAGGCTGGAGCGTCAACTCCGGCAGCCCGGCTTTCCGCAATTCGCGGAAGATAAAGAGGCCGCCATCATGTGATTCCAAACAGCAGCGCGCGAGCGTCTGTGCCTTGTCCGCATTTTCCTTTAGCGCGGCGAGCAAGACCTCGAGCTTGGCCAGCCGAACGGGGTCTCCACCACCGCCGACCGCAGCAATCAGGCGTGATAGCGCCCGGAGCACGATCTCCTCAGGCGCGGAACTCAGCGCCACGCAATCGACCACGGCATAACCGGCCTCGCTGGTCTCAGCATGGCTGGCGAGGAAATCTTGGGCCGCAATGTCGAGCGCCGCCCGCGCCCGTCTAAGACGCCGCGCGGAAAGCGCCACGGCCTCAGGCGTCAAGCCAAACTTCGCAAGCGCGCGGGTGCTTTGGCGCATGCGCACGCGTTCGAACCGCACATCCGCATTGCTTGGGTCGGTGGCGAATGGGAGCCCTTCCTCTTCAAGCGTCGCCACAAGCCGGGCCTTCGGCAGGTCGAGCAATGGCCTAAGTAGCGTGATCCCGGCCCAGGAGCCTTGCTCCGGAATGGCGGAGAGCCCGTCCAGCCCGCTGCCGCGCTTCAGCCGCATCAGAAAAGTCTCAGCCTGATCATCTAGGTGGTGGGCGGTGACAAGCGCCGGGATACCATGGGCATGGGCATGGGCGGCCATCAGATCATAGCGCGCCGCCCGCGCCCTGGCCTGGAGGCTCGAATCCTTAGCTCCGTGATCCACCCAGGTGAGTATCGTGTGAGGCAGACCAAGCGCATCAGCGACGCGGCCAACCATCACCGCCTCGTCCCGGGAGGCGGGACGCAAATCATGATCCACCGTGAGGACGGAGAGTTCAGGCCGCTCGCCCCGCTCGGCGCACCACCTCGCGGCAAGCTGCATCAGCGCCAGGCTGTCGGGCCCGCCGGAAACGGCAAGCGCGACGCGTGGAAAGCCTGCCAGCGGTGCCAGCAGGCTTTGCGCCTCTTCACGGGAGACGGGCTTGGCGGGATCCATTGGAATCACTAGATCTTGTCAGCACGGCCGACGATGGCCTTGGCGCGTCGCGAAGGCCTGCGCCCACGCGAAATACGCTGAACGCCAAACCTAGCCGTGTTTGGCCCACAAAACGAGCCGTAACAAGGCTCAATGGGGGTAATGGCGCTCTGAATTCAAGATTGGGAGGCCCCGAAGGGGCAGGCTCAAGCTTTGAGAGCCTATCAGGCCAAAAATAACAGGAATCGGGCCCTAGAAAGAGAAAAGGATGCCCGGAGCGCCACCGCATTAGCTACGGCGCTCCGGCATCCATAATCCCGTTGGTTTCTGCAAGCGCTCGCAACTAAACGCGAACAGCCCGCGAAACCAGTATGTTAGCCGAGCTTCAGCGGCTCCATAACAACAGCCTTCTCGTGGTGGCCGAAACAGCCCCCAAGAGACACGGCGGCAGCCACGAGCATGACAGCGGCGATAACGCCCTTCAAACCCTGCATGGTCTTCTCTCCTTTGGTTAATACGGCAATAGCCGTCTTTGCGTGTACCGGTGCGACGTATTCAGATCAAGATCAGACTAACGTCCGACGACCGTTTTCCCGGCCATTGATGCCAAAATGCCACGCCGAATCTCATCCTCCAGCCCACTGAAGCTATCTTCCAGTGAGACGGCAATCAAGGTGTGGTTAACGACGTTGGGGCATCCGGCTTAAGAATGGGTAAGTGACTGTAGCAATTTAGTTACAGAACACGCGCTGATTGCCCAATTCCTTGGAAAATTGTCCAAAAATGGTCACTTGGTGAAAAGAGACGATGGCGAACGGGTGCGAATCAAGTCCGCCCGAGCCAATGGTCAGGCGTCAGGACTGGTCCAGCGGGTCGATGACGACGATCACCGGCAGGCCGGCTTCCTTGATGCGGACCAAGACTTTTGCGACAGCGCCATAGGATGCTCTGTTATCGCCGCGAACCATCACCTGGATCCCGCCACCGTTCTCGCGAAGTGCAATCAGCTTCGATACAACCTCTTCAAAACCAATCTCAGCATTTTGAAGAAAAATCTTGCCATCCGCATCGACAGTGATGTTGAGCGGCGCCCTCCCTGGCGCTCCTCCCCCGTTCGCTGGCTGTTTCACCTGAGGTAGTGCCGCGTTAGCCTCGATATCGACGCCCACGGTCATCCGGGGCGCAGCGACCATGAAGATGATCAATAGCACCGCCATTACTCCCACCAGGGGTGTGACGTTGATCTCGCTAATCGGCTGGCTGGTTCGCCGCCTGGCGTGGCGGGTGGTGAATGGACCACCTGGTTGAAGTCCTGGCCCCATGGTCAACCCGTCTTGTCGATTTGCCGGGACAGGATTGCCGAAAACTCGTCGGCGAAGCCTTCGAGACGGGCCGCGTGCCGCGCCGCGTCGCTATTGAACTTATTATAGAAAATCACCGCCGGGACCGCGGCGAGCAGACCAAGCGCCGTGGCAAACAAAGCCTCGGCGATGCCGGGCGCGATAGCCGCGAGAGTCGTGCTGTTGCTGCTCCCGATGGCCTGAAAGCTCGCCATGATGCCCCAGACGGTGCCGAACAGACCGACAAAGGGTGCCGTCGAGCCAACCGTAGCGAGAAAAGTGAGCCGCCGTTCGAGACGCTCGACCTCACGGGAAATGGCCACCTCCATGACCTTCACGACCCTGAGCTGAAGCCCAGGCATCGGCGGGGACCCGCGATCGCCGTTCTCGCCCTCGGTCGATCGTTTCCATTCGCGCATCGCCGCCACGAATAGTGCCGCCATGCCGGTGTTCCGCCGCTGCGCCAGCGCTTGATAAAGCTCATCGAGCGACTGGCCCGACCAGAACACCTGTTCGAACTTGTCCGCCTCTTTTCGTGTCTTGGCGGTCAGGACAAACTTCTCGAAGACGA
Source organism: Methyloceanibacter sp. (assembly GCA_018067145.1). Lineage (GTDB taxonomy): Bacteria > Pseudomonadota > Alphaproteobacteria > Rhizobiales > Methyloligellaceae > Methyloceanibacter. Next base: position 5,737 of record JAGPVD010000001.1, on the reverse strand, counting down.
TGGCCCAACTCCACACAGAGATAGCGAGAAGCCCGACAATCACGAGCTTGACGACGATATCGGCATTCATGAACAGCTCGAAGATCGAGAGATCGACAGGGACATCCGACGGATTCATTCACGGCCTCTTGGCATACCGGTCTCAACTAGGTCCAACATCTTCATTTGACGAATCGTTCGAGCGCACCGCGAACCATTTGACCCAATCGCTGTGGCTTACCCGCCGACGATACGAGTACGACGCTCACCCTGGCGCGGGCGAGCACCATTTCGTCGCGGCGCACTTCTTGGGCAAGCATCAAAGTCGCTCCGCCGATCTCGGCGCAACTTGTCACCACTTCGAGCACATCGTCGATACCCGCGGGCTTCAGATAGTCGATCTCGATGCGGCGCACGACGAAGACCGCCGGATCGCCGGATTTCGGATTGGCAAGGCTCGTGTGATTGATGCCAAGCAGCCGGATGAAATCCGACCGGCCGCGCTCGCAGAATTTCAAAAAATTGGCGTGATATACGAGGCCGGTGAAATCGGTGTCCTCGAAATAGACGCGCACCGGCAAGACATGGGTCTCGCCCTCGATACGCCCAGCAAGGTCCTGCCAATCACCCACTATTCGTCGCCACCGTTGAACAGAGGAAACTGTCCCGGCTGCGCTGCCGGTGGCGCTACGCCAAGATGGGTGAAGGCCTGCGGGGTCAGCACCCGGCCACGCGGCGTGCGCGCGATGAAGCCCTGCTGCAGGAGATAAGGCTCGACGATTTCTGCGATAGCGTCGCGCGGCTCTGATAGCCCCGCGGCGATGGTCTCGATCCCCACCGGTCCGCCGCCATAGTTGACGGCGATCAATTGCAAATAGCGATGGTCGAGCGCGTCGAGCCCGCGCGCGTCGACCTCAAGCTGCGATAGCGCGTTATCGGCGAGCTTAGCGTCAACGGCCCCCGCCCCGTCGACGGAAGCGAAATCGCGCACGCGGCGAAGCAGCCTCGCCGCCACGCGCGGCGTACCCCGCGCCCGGCGGGCAATTTCATGCGCGCCTTCATTGGTGAGCGGTAGCCCGAGCAGCCGAGCGCCGCGCCGCACGATCTCCTCCAACTCCTCCACCTCGTAGAAATGGAGCCGGATGGGAATGCCGAAGCGTTCTCGTAGAGGTGTGGTGAGCAGCCCGGTGCGGGTGGTGGCGCCTACCAGCGTAAAGCGGGCGAGATCGATGCGCACCGAACGGGCCGCAGGCCCCTCGCCGATAATGAGGTCGAGCTGGAAGTCCTCCATGGCGGGATAGAGGATTTCCTCCACGGCCGGCGTGAGCCGGTGAATTTCGTCGATAAAGAGGACATCGCGGTCCTCCAGATTGGTGAGAAGCGCCGCCAGGTCACCCGCCTTGGCGATCACCGGGCCTGACGTTGCCCGGAAGCTAACGCCGAGTTCCCGCGCCACGATCTGGGCGAGCGTCGTCTTGCCAAGACCCGGCGGGCCCGCGAACAGTACATGATCGAGCGGCTCGCGCCGGGCGCGGGCGGCGTCGATGAAAATCTTGAGGTTCGAGCGAACCTTGGCCTGGCCGATGAATTCGGCGAGCGTCTGCGGCCTGAGTGCTGCCTCTGGCTGATCGTCGTCACGCTTCGTTGTCGCCAGCACGCTCTCACTCATTGGGCGAGATCCTTCAAGCCCAGACGAATGAGTTCCTCGGCGCGCGCCTCGCGGCCTGCCTTAGCGATGGCGGCCGTGACGGCACTAGCCGCATCCCCATGGGGATAGCCAAGATTCGTCAGCGCCGAAACGGCGTCGCGCGCCGCAAGCCCCTCAGGCAATGCCGCCGCAGGCGCCTTCCCACCACCGGGGACCAAGGCAGGCGCCAGTACCGGCATTTTATCTTTCAGCTCGGCGACGATGCGGCCAGCCACTTTGGGGCCAACACCTGGCGCGCGGCCAACGGCCGCCTTGTCTTGCAGCGCCACGGCATTGGCGAGATCTGTAATAGAAAGCGCGCCGAGCACGGCGAGCGCCACCTTAGCGCCAACCCCTTGCACCGTTTGCAGCGCCTGGAACCAGCCGCGCTCATGCTCGTCGGCGAAGCCGTAAAGCCGAACGCTGTCCTCTTTCATGTGGGTGTCTATGGCGAGGCTCACGCTCTCGCCCACCGGCGGCAGATTAGAGATCGTGCGCGCGCCGAGCGTGACCTCGTAGCCGACACCACTAACATCGATGATCGCCGCATTCAGGCTGACCGTATCGACCTTGCCCGTGAGCTTGCCGATCATGGCGCGACCCTCTCGGCTCGCGTGATGGAGGCTTCGAACTTGGTCCAGCTGCGCGTATGGGCGTGGGTTATGGCGATGGCCAGCGCGTCGGCGGCATCGGCGCTATCTGGCGCGGCACGCGGCAGCAAACATTTCACCATGACGCGGACCTGATCCTTGTCGCCACGGCCTGCGCCCACCACGGTCTTCTTCACAACGGTCGGCGCATATTCGGCGATGGTCAGTCCGGCGAGCGCCGGCACGAGCATGGCGATTCCCCGTGCTTGGCCGAGCTTCAGCGTGGCCGAGCCGTCGCGATTGACGAAGGTCTGCTCGACAGCCGCTTCCACGGGGGCAAGCTCCGCCAGAACTTCCGACAGACCGTCGAATAATTGCCGCAAGCGATGCCCGAGGCTTTCGTCCGCATCCGAGCCAACCGTGCCGCAAGCGACATAGCCCAGCTTGACGCCATCGGTATCGATGACGCCCCAGCCGGTCTGCCTTAGGCCCGGGTCAATGCCGACAATGCGAATCGCAGCCCTCATGGGCGAATCGTAGCACAGGCGCCCAATAAATCAGGGCACCGTGCCGGGAGGCTAGCGGTCCAGATAACGCTGCGTAAGGTCCTTGGTCCGCGCCTCGGTCTTGCTCAGCAGACAGCTGGTAATGGCGGCGCCAGCGCCCGAGCCGCCCCACCATTGGTAGCCAACGGCGCCGTTGCAGTCGTGCTCCTTGAACTGGACCCACGCGCGCTGCGCCTCACGCAGCTCTTTCTTCCAGGCGCTCCGCTGCTCAGGGGTCAGATAGTCCGCATCGCTGACGCTTCGCAGCACTTGCTTCCAGACGACGTTGAGCTCCTTGTCGACCCTTAGATACGCCTTGCCGAGGCATTCCTTCATGGCAAGGTTGGTCTCGGCATTCGCGCAAGCATTGGCCGCATGGGCCATGCCGGCACCGCTCAATACAGCGAGCGAAGGCAAGGTCGCGCAGAGAATGCTCGTTTTGCGGAGCCACATGACCTTTGCTCCCGATATTTATGTCTAGCCTACCAGATACTAGGCCTCTGCCGTGTCGGCGGCTTCAGGCAGCTCGACGATTTGCACCAAGCCGCCGCCTTCTTTGTTGGCAATGTCGATGCTGCCGCCGGCACGCTGGACGATCTCAAACGCGATGGTTAGGCCGAGACCGGCGCCGGGAATATCCTGACGGCGCGCCGGGTCGGCACGGAAGAAGGGCTCGAAAACCTGGTCGATCATCTCCGGCGGAATACCGGGTCCGTCATCCTCGATGGTGATGCGCGCCATTTTCCCATCCACGCCCTCAACGCTGACACGTGCCCGGACACCATGGGTCGCGGCATTGATGATGAGATTGCGCAACGCGCGATTGAGTTTGAAGCGGCTCACCCGCACGGTCACGGGCTGCACATAGTTGCACGTGACGTCGAGCTTCTGGTCCTTGAGATCGGCGCATATGGTGCCAACCAGCTCATCGAGCCGTATCAGTTCGGGCGCATCGCTTCCTGTCTCCTCGCGCACCAGCATGATCGCGCTGTCGGCGATCCGTTCAAGCTCCTCGAGATCGTTGAGCCATTTGGCGCGCTCGTCTTCGTCCTCAACGAACTCGGCTCTGAGCCGCATCCGCGTGATCGGCGTGCGCATATCGTGACCGGCGGCAGCCACTAGGCGCATCCGGCTCTCCATCGCCCGCTTGAGGCGGGTCGACAGAGAATTGAGCGCCTTCGCCGTGGCCCGCACTTCGGCCGGCCCGCGCTCGGGCAACTCCGGCATGAGCCCATCCGGCCCAACGGAGGCAACGGCATTCTCCAAAAACACTAACGGACGGACCATGCGGTTGGCGGCGAACGCGGCCACCGCTGTCGCACCGACCGTGATGAGCAACAGCCAACGGACGAGCCCCTTCCAGGGCACGCCTTGGGGCGGCAGACCGGAGATCGGCATTGTCAGCCAGCCTCGATTTTTGACCGGAACCGACACGATCAGCGGCCCATGCCGCCGCTCACGTGACACCACAATGGGAAGATCGAGACCGCGCGCGGCAAGCTTCGCCCGCAGCGCCTTGGTCCTCCGTTCGTAGATATGATGGGACGATGGCTCTGGCGTGAAGGAAAACGCGGACAGGCCCTCGTTTGACAAGCGCAGCATCATCTCCACCTGCTGCGCGGCTGCCTCCAGCGCCCGGCCAGAACGTGGTGGCGGCCCTAGCAAGTAAAACAGCACGATCGTCAGTGACACGACGACGGTCATGATCGCCAAAACCAACAGCGCGACAAACTTGATGCGGAGAGTATTCACGCGGCGCCGTTCTCGGTGTCGACCTTCACGGCAAGCTGATACCCGCCATTGCGCACGGTCTTGAGAAGCTTGGTGGCGCCGCCGTCGCCGAGCTTGCGGCGAAGCCGGCTTACGAGCACATCGATGGAGCGGTCAAATCCGTCGCCGTCATGGCCGCGCGTAAGATCGAGCAATTGATCGCGCGACAAAACGCGGCCCGGCCGGTCGAGAAACGTCTTGAGCAGATCGAACTCCCCGCCCGTCAGCTCAATGTCGCCACCGTCGGGCCCGACAACCTGTCTTGTCTGCGGGTCGGCCGTGAACCCTTCGAACCGGTAAGCCTTGGCCTCGCTCGGTGGCGGTGGTGTTTCACCACGCCGCCGGAGCACCGCCCGCACCCGGGCAATGAGCTCGCGCGGGTTGAACGGCTTGCCGAGATAGTCATCGGCGCCAATCTCGAGACCGATGATGCGATCCACGTCCTCCTTCAGCGCCGTGAGCAAGATGATGGGCACGTTAGAACGCTCCGCTCTAAGGTCGCGGCACATGTCGAGGCCGGAACCGTCCGGCAGCATCACATCGAGGACAACCAGATCGACGTGATGCGCCGCCAGTTGGTCGCGCAGCTCCCGGCAACTCGCGGCTAGCAGCACGCGAAACCCCTGGCCTTCGACATAGCGCGCCAAGAGCTTGCGGATTTCCGGGTCGTCGTCGACGACAAGTATGCGTGGCGCGGTTGAGGTCATGATGCCGCCTTCCTTCTAGCCTCGCCTAGCTCCGCCAACGAGCACAATTTTGTAACCGAGACGCATTGCGCTGCGTCTAGCAATGTTTCGACACAAAACTCCCTTAGGCAGCAATGTTTGGACATGCCGAGACCAACAATCGCAACGAACGAGCCTTAGGTTTTGGAAGACACCAACAACTGAGGATGCTGTAGATGAAATTCCCTCGAAAGATTGCCTCGACTATCGCCGCTGGCGTGCTTGCCGTAGCCGGCCTCGCGGCGGTGAGCCTGACCGCCGGTGACAGCGGACAGTGGAGCCAGAGCGCTCTGGCTTCATCCGACGGCGTAAAGAGCGGCCACCACGGCGGCAAGCGTATGTGCAAGCGCGGCGGCCATGGCGGCAAACATGGTGAGCGTGGTGGACATGGCGGCAAACATGGTGAGCGTCGCGGACATGGCCCTGATCGGCTCGCCGAGA
>JAGPVD010000174.1 GCA_018067145.1 Methyloceanibacter sp. | reverse complement strand
ACATAGAAATTGTTGCAGTCTATGAGTCCGAATGTTTTTTCACCATAAAATTGCTTCATCATTTCTCGCAGGGAATTTCAACAGGAAATCATATTATTATAACAGAAAAGACACCGTAATCTAAGCAACAAGTGTTCGTCGATGAAAATATGTGGCTGTTCCTGAATGATGTCGACAACCAACTAAGCTGACATGTTGGCAGGATTGACAAAAGATATAAAAATCAGGTAGTCAGATATTTAGAGAGTGTGGATGGCATAGGTTGCCACCCCCCAAATTTCCAGAGGTGTGTCCTCATTAATTTCTAAGGGGGGATAATCCGGGTTTTCGGCAATCAGACGACAGGAGTTCCGGGTTTTTATCAGTCGTTTGACTGTCAGTTCGCCATTGACTATGGCGATGACAATATTGCTGCTGGAAGGCTCAAGGGATCGATCAACAACAAGGATGTCATTGTCGTTGATACCAGCACCCGTCATTGAATCTCCAGCTACTCTAACGAAATAGGTGGCTGCTGGATTTTTGACCAAATGCTCGTTGAGGTCAAGTTTTCGGTCTAGATAGTCATCTGCAGGGGAGGGGAAGCCGGCGGAAACACCAGAGAGAAAGAGCGGCCTTTGTAGAGAAATATCACCTGCGGAAGAATAAATCTCCTTTATGGGGGAGCTATTCTCCATTGGCAGGCTCTTATTCATTTTTTTTAAGTATCTCCAGCAGTTGCGTTGTGGGATGCCCATCAGCCGGCAGCTTTGTTGTACGTTGAAATTCTTTAATTGCCTGGCGTGTCTGTGAGCCAATAACTCCGTCTGTTAGACCCGGATCATAACCTTGGGCAACAAGGAGTTCCTGAATTTTTTCTACCTGGTCCCGGCTCAGTGGTTGCTCCGAAACAGGCCTGGTTGTCAGTAAGGGCCCCTTGTCGGTTATCCGGTCTGCGAGGTGCCCAACTGCAATGGCATAAAAATCCGAGCGATTCCAGCGGAGAATAGTGTGAAAGTTGTTATAAACCAGAAAGGCAGGCCCATCGTGCCCTGCAGGCAGAATAACAGAACCTTTCATGTTCACCTGGGGCAGGTCTTCACCATTCATTTTTCTTATTCCGAGTATCTGCCAGGCTGCCAGAGTTTTTTTTACTTCCCGTCCTGTCAGGTCGAGGTCAAAATCAGAGGGAATTTTAACTTCACGCCCCCAGGTTTTATCTCCCTGCCATCCGGATTCAGATAGAAAATTTGCCGCAGAAGCAAATACGTCAGGAAGGCTGTGCCAGATATCCTTCCTTCCATCTCCGTCCCCGTCAACAGCATAACGGACAAAGGTTGAGGGCATAAACTGGGGCTGCCCCATGGCACCAGCCCAGGAGCCCAACATGTTGGCTGCGGAAATGTGACCAGCGTCAATGATTGACAGTGCAGCCAAAAGTTCGGAGCGGAAAAAATCACTTCGCCTTGGGTCATATGCTAATGTTGCGAGTGAACCAACGACCGGAAAACTTCCCATATAATTGCCGAAATTGGTTTCCAGCCCCCAGAAGGCTACAAGAAATCGAGGTTGGACTCCATAGCGCATTTCAATGGTGTCAAAGAGTTCTTTGTGGGTTTTCAGAAGAGTCCGCCCCTGTTCAATTCGGCTCTCCGTCACACGTATGTCAAGATAGCGCCAGAATGTCTGGGTAAATTCGGGTTGCCTCTTATCCAGTTCAATGACCCTTGGAATGGGTTTGATATTGTCAAGTGCTTCATGAAGGGTTGTTTCACTGATACCCTTTGTGCGTGCCTCCTGGCGCAGTTCATTCAACCAACTGGAGAAATCCTCTGCGCATAGCCCCTGGTGACTGAGGACAAACACGCTCAGCGCAATAATGGAAATGATTATTCGATATTTGGGAGGAATTATGGTCATCTGCATGAAGTTCCTTGTGGGGATTTACTGACAATGATTTTCATGTAATATTTATACAATATAGATTGCTACTTTAACAAGGTTATTGGCCTGGTAAAAAAATATATTTATGTTGCAACAGCACTGAATTCATGAAGCAGCGTAATAAGATCCCCATGAAGCAGACTGTTAGATGCCAGGAGCTCAGGGATGAAGGGTGAGAAAGGGGTTCCGCTAAAACTTGACAGAGTCCCCCCTGCTTCTTCAACCAGCAAATAACCGGCGGCGGTGTCCCAGGGTTTGAGTCCAACTTCCCAGAATGCATCAAGTCTTCCACAGGCCAGATAGGCAAGATCCAGGGTGGCAGCGCCTGGCCTTCGCACTCCCTGAGAGTGAGTCAAGACTGCCTTGAGCATAGCTACTATACTGTCGGGTCTTTCTTGAACATCATAAGGAAAGCCGGTTGCAACCAGGGCTTTTTGTAATGAATCAATCTTTGAAACTTTTATGGGTTGGTCATTTAACCATGCTCCACCATCCAATGTGGCACAGAATAATTCATTCTGAATGGGACAGTAAATGACGCCTGCCTGACTTTTACCCTTATCATGAAAGGCGATAGAGACACTGAACCAGGGAAAATTATGGGCAAAGTTGGTAGTTCCATCAAGTGGATCAATGATCCAGACCGGTTCATCCTGTATAGTGTTGTAGGAAGAGAAGGATTCTTCAGATAATATTTTTGTTCCAGGCATATTATGGTGCAATACATCAAGAATCAATTCTTCTGAAGCGAGATCTGCTTCCGTTACAATATCAATAGCACCCTTATGCCGTATTTGATGTGGTTTTTCGTAGCGCTCGAGTAGAACGGTTCCAGCCTGCTTTGCTGCAACTACTGCGACTTTAAGTAAATCCCCAATATCTGGGTTGGAGCAATGACGCAGGCAGTGCTCAATTGTCTTTGTTTCGAATTGTATCTTTGATTGTCTTCCAGGCATTTTGAACAGATTCTCTGTTTGAAAAGGTTATTGAAAGGGTTGTTGAATCATTCTCAAAAAAAGGGGTATGATCAACAGAGACATTGTGAGGTAATTGCATTGAAGAAATAAAGCGTTTGAATTCATCTTCTGCCTGGCTGCTTCTGGACATATGTTTTCGGGAGAGCCAGATCATGAGATTTTTTGTTTTCTGGGGAGGATTCGCCTCCTGATGATTGAGGATGTCCTGCACTTCTTTATCTTCTAATATTGCAGCTATGGTTCTATTTTCGCGACTGGACAACTCTCTGCAGATGTTTAACAGTTTTTTCTGATTACTGAAACTGAACTGCAGGGATGTAATTATATGAAAAAATGCCAATCTGTCATTTGCAGAAATGGATAAAATATCCCGGCCAACTATTTCATTAATATTTCCCTGGTGTATTGCACGGATAAGAGACTCTTCAAGATTAAGCAACATAACTCCCTGCCGGATATGGAATGGATCAGAAGGAAGACCGATGCGGGGAAGAAATTCTTTTGCAATTTGTTTTTCATCAATCAATGGATGTATTTTTTGTAGAAAAATGGCTTTTTCGATAGGCGTAAGCTGCCTGCTGATGAGAATTTCTTCAAGCAGGATTGAAAAAATATCAATTTCTGGTACTGGAGTTGAGGTAATCAAGCAGGTACATGAGTGCTCTTCCGGGAAAAGAGTGCGGAATGTAAGGAGTCTTTTTCTACCTGCAAT
>JAGPVD010000156.1 GCA_018067145.1 Methyloceanibacter sp. | reverse complement strand
CGGCGACGGCCTCGGGCGCGTCGTTGGATTCTTCTGCTTCGCTGGCCTGCTCCTTCTCGGACGCTGACGCAGGCTCATCCGACGAGTTCTCGGCGGCCTCGACAACTTCGCCGGGCTTTTCGGAGGCTACCGTGTCATTCGCCGGCTCAGTCTCGGCGGAATCCGTCTCATCCAGCTCAAAAGGGTCCTCGGGCGGCGAGAGATCCGTCACAACTGTTGGCTGTTCTGCAGGCTTGTTGGATATTTCGTCGGCGGTTTCGGTGGCGTTGTCGGACTTTTCGGAGTCATCCGTGTCGCTCGCCTGCTCGGTCTCGGGCGCTAACGCCTCGGCAGGCTTCGTCTCAGCCGCCTCAAAGGGATCCGCGGGTGGCAAGAGGTTCGTCACCACTATCGGCTCCTCGTCCGCCTGGTCCTCGTCCGTCGTTGCCGCTTCGTCGGAAGGCTCTGCGGCTGCCGATACAGGCCGGACAGGGTTCCGCGCAGGCATGGTCGGCCGGAAAGGATGCCTGACCGCTTTCTTGATCACTTTGGGCTTGGTGGCGGCTTCAGGCGTGTGGAATTGCTCCGCCAGTGCCGCCCCTGAAGGCAGCATAGCAAGCAACACCGCTACAATTATAGCGTGCAGGCCTACAGCTGGGGGTCGTCCACGCATCCCCTCGTCCCCTTTAATCCCCCAAATTAATCCGGGGGGTCGCCCACGGCCACCCTGAAACCACTTACAATTTCGCGAGTGCCTTACATACTATGGGTTGGTCAGGGCGATTCCAGGGCTCTTCGGGAGTTAACTGGCATTGGTCGCGTCCTGCGGGCACCTGGAGGGCCCAAGGCTCTTCCCGTGCGGTTTTGAAGTGAACTGGTCACGTGGCATCGCTACGGTGAGAATTGTACTTCTGACTTACGTCAGCATTTGGGTCAGAGGGAGACGGTGAGGGAAATGGCCGAAGCAGGAACGCCGCTCAGCAAGTCTACGATCCTCGGCATGATCGCCATGGGCGTCGCCGTGATCGTGGTCGCCAACGATTTCACGGCACTTTCCGTCGCCATCCCCACGATCGAGAAGACCTTCCACACGAGCGTCAACACCACTCAGTGGGTGATCAACGGTTACGCCATGGTGTTTGGTGTGGCCATCGTCACCGGTGGGCGGCTCGCCGACATGTTCGGGCGCCGACGCATCTTTTTCATCGGAGCGGCCATCTTCGCTGCGTTCTCAGTACTCGGCGGTTTCGCTCCGGATATCTGGCTTCTCTTGGCCGCCCGTTTCACCATGGGGATCGGCGGTGCGCTGATGTGGCCGGCCATTCTCGGCATGACCTTTAGCCTGATGCCGGCAGACAAGGCCGGGCTCGCAGGGGGGCTCGTGCTCGGCGCTGCTGGCTTCGGCAATGCCATGGGCCCACTACTGGGCGGCGTGCTGACCGACACGATCGGCTGGCGCTGGATCTTCTTTCTCAATCTACCCATCGCCCTCGCGGCGATCGTCGTCACCTATTTTGTCGTGCCGAAGGACGCGGACCAGAAGAACCACGACGGGATCGACTATCTCGGCACGGGTGTCCTCACGGTCGGTCTGTTTTCTCTTTTGCTCGCGCTGGACCTTGGCACGCGCATGGGCTGGACCGAGCCGCTAATCATCGGCCTTTTTACCTTGGCCGCTATCGCGCTCGCCAAGTTCTTTTTTGTCGAACGCCGGGCCGGCGACCGGGCCCTCGTCCCTGATGACGTAATGAGCAATCGGGGTTTTGCCGCAGCCGGAATTGCCACTTTGTTGATGTCGGCCATCTTCTTCGCCGCGCTGCTCTATCTGCCCCAGTTCATGTCCAAGGTGCTCAAGTTCAGCGCCATTGAATCCGGGGCCGGACTATTGCCCATGATGGGCACCTTCGCGGTGACGTCATTCGTCGCCGGCCGTCTCTATGGGTGGATGGGCCCCAAGATCAGTGTCACCGGTGGCGCGGTTTTGTTGGCCGCGGGCATGTTCCTGCTCTCGAGGATCAGCGCATCGACCACATACGACGAGTTGATCCTCGGCATGGTCGTGCTCGGCATCGGCGTCGGCTTGTTCTACTCATCGGTTACCACGGCAGCGATCACTTCGCTCGACGCCTCCCGGGCAAGCCTCGCCGGGGCCATTGTCTACATGTTCCAGATCGCCGGCGGCTCTATCGGCCTCGGCATCAATACCGCGATTGTGCTCAGTGCATCGTCCATGGCCGAAGGCATCCACTATGCCTTCCTGGTCGACGGTGCGCTGGCTGTGTGCGGCGTTGTGCTAGCGCTGCTATTCGTCGGCGGCACGCTCAGCAAGGAGAAGCTTGAGGCGGCTTGGCCGCATCGCCACCGTGCGCACTTCTAGGCCGCGCGCGCGGTTTGAGTCCGGCGGCTATCACATCTTCGGCTAGAGGCCCTGATTATGGGACCGGCGCGCGCAATTCCTGATCGCTTGAACCTATGAAAATGCGACAATTTTGCATCCATATACGACTATCATGGGACTTTTCGCCGTGCGATAATCGAGGCGCGAGTCAGGATGCGCACGGCCTCGCGATGACGATCTTGGCGCGATGCAAGTAGAGAATTCTCTCAGTGTTCATTTGGCGACGCAGTGCAGTTCGACAGATCTCCGGCGCAGCGATGGCCGTCGTCGTGGCCGGTGTAGGTCTGGCGCCTACGGCCAAGGCCAATCCGGAGGCCGAGCGGTCGGTCACTCTCGGCGGCTCTGTGATCGTCAAGCCAAAATACGAAGGCTCTGACGAGTACGAGTACATCCCCATCCCAATCATCGTTCCCCGGTTCTCCGATACGCCGGGCGAAGACCCATCGACGTTCAAGAAGTTCCGCAAGCGAGTGAACTTTCGGGGTCTCGATGACATTCGCGTACGGGTGCTCGGCGGACAGAGACTGCAGCTAGGCGCCGTCACCGGCTACATCACCGACCGTGACCAAAACGATGGCGACAAGTTGCGCGGCTGGGGAAACGTCGAAGGCGGATTGGTACTCGGTGCCTATTCCGCGTTCAGCGTGGGCGAGATCCAGTTCGACGCGGCGATCCTCGAGAAGGTCACCGGTGATGACTCCGGATTTGAGATGAGATTTGGCGTCGAGACGACGCAGAAACTCACAGAGCGCACGACAATCGTCGCGCGCGTCGGGACGACTTTCGGCAGCGAGGACTACATGCAGACCTATTTCGGTGTTACGCCGACACAGGCCGCGCGCTCGAAAGCAGCTGTGCCAGTGTATTCTGCTGACGCCGGCATCAAAGACGTTTTCCTACAGCTCGGTGCCACGGTGGCCCTCAGTGATCGGTGGCTGCTGAAAGCCGGCGGGCGCTATGGGCGTCTGCTGGGAGAAGCGGCCGACAGCCCCATCGTCGAGACTGAGAACCAACTCTCCGCTGTGCTCGGTTTGGGGTACCGGTTCAACCTGCCGCGCTAGGGCTCGCAACCGATTGCGGCATTAGCGGACTCCTGAGCGCGCGTCGGGGATGTCTCCTTCACCCCCAAGAGCGCGCATGTTCAGAGTCGGGATGGATGTCCGCAAAGTGCCAGGAACGAACATTTCTAGCTGCAGTACCTACGTGTTCGCCGTTGCGAAACTAATATAGCGCTCGCATTCCATGCTCCTACTTTGTTGACCTCATCCTCCGGTGTCCTCAGTCAACCCGGCTTGAGCCAGTCATAACGATGTTGGCTCGTGTCGTTTTTTATGCAGGGGGCAAG
>JAGPVD010000155.1 GCA_018067145.1 Methyloceanibacter sp. | reverse complement strand
AACGGGATTGTGCATGTTTGATTATTTCCTGAACGGGAACAAGGTGCTAAATCCCACGCTGGGAGATATGCCGCCGAGATCTGGAGAGAGGAATCATGAGCCTCAGCAACACTGTCCTCGCCAAACCCCGGCGCGGAACCGGGCCAAAGCCCGCATCATTACATGGTCGCCTGATGGAGACGCGCCAGCTGTCGCTCACGCTGGCGCAACCCCTGAGCGACGAGGATCAGGTGGTCCAGGCGAATGACGACGCGAGCCCAACCAAGTGGCACCTGGCGCATACCACGTGGTTCTTCGAGGCGTTTGTGCTGCCGCGCTTCCTGCCCGGATACCAGCTGTTCAACGAGAGCTTCGCCTATTGCTTCAATTCCTATTACGAGGCAGTTGGCCCACGCCAACCGCGCCCGAAACGCGGAATTCTCACGCGCCCAACGGCGAAAGAAGTGCGCGCCTACCGCGCCCATGTGGACGAGGCGCTCGAACATTTGTTCGACCTTGATCTGCCGTCCGAGGCAGAAGCGTTTGTCGAGCTCAGCATCAACCACGAGCAGCAGCATCAAGAATTATTGCTGACTGACATCTTGAGCCTGTTCGCCTCAGGCCCACTGAAACCGGCCTATCGTAATGCCAAGCCGGTTCCGGCGAACGATCCAGGGCCACTTGCGTGGTCATCGCTCGATGGTGGTATTTTCGAAGTTGGGCACGACGGCGCAGGCTTCGCCTACGACAATGAAGGCCCGCGGCACGAACAGATCATCCGCCCCTTCAAGCTTGCCAATCGCTGCGTCACCAATCAGGAGTGGATTGACTTCATCGAGGATGGAGGCTACGCGAGCCCGGCGCTATGGCTGGCCGACGGCTGGAACACAATCCAATCCGAGAGGTGGCAAGGGCCGGCCTATTTCGAGAAGTCCGAAGGCGGGTATATGCAGATGGACCTTAACGGCCTCCGCCCTGTGGACCGGGCCGCACCCGTTGCCCATGTGAGTTTTTTCGAGGCAGACGCTTTCGCCCGGTGGGCTGGATACCGGCTGCCTTCGGAGTTTGAGTGGGAGGTGGCGTCTCAAAGCCTACCCGTCGAGGGGCGCACCCTCGGTGCCGATCATTTACGGCCGATGACCCCGGACGCGGGCGACGGTCTCACGCAGATGTTCGGCGATGTCTGGGAGTGGACGGCTAGCGCCTATCTCCCTTATCCAGGTTTCAACGCGGCACCGGGCGCCATCGGCGAATATAACGGCAAATTCATGAACAATCAGATGGTCCTCAAAGGCGGCTCCTACGCCACGCCCGATGGGCATATTCGACGCAGCTACCGCAATTTCTTGTATCCCCACCAGCGGTGGCAGTTCACGGGCTTCAGGCTCGCCGGCGACGCATAATGGCGAGCGATATTTCTTCCGTTCTGGCAGAAGACCGGCCAGACGCCGCCGCATCGCAAGCCACGCTGCAGGCCGCCGCACATGCCGATTTCAAGCAAGCCGTACTCTATGGCTTGGCGCGATCTTCTCGCCGCTTGCCATCGCGCTTTCTCTATGACGAACGTGGATCGGAACTGTTCGAGGACATCACCAAGCTCAAAGAGTATTACCCAACGCGCGCCGAGACGGCGTTGCTGAAAACCCACGGCGCCGATATCGCGCAGCATGTGGGTGATGCCGACATTCTCGTCGAGTTCGGTTCGGGATCGAGCCGCAAGACCAGCCTCCTCATCAGCGCGCTTGAGGGCCTTGGGACTTACATCCCCATCGATGTCTCGGAGTCGTATCTGACGGAAGCCACCGAATGGCTGGCGCCGCAGCATGACGGCCTCACCATTGCGCCGCTCGTCGGGGACTTCACCAAGATTGACGCCCTGCCGGACACCGCGCGCGGCCATAAGGTGGGCTTCTTTTCGGGCTCGACCATCGGCAACCTAACCCGTGACGAGGCGAAGGCATTTCTTCTCAACGCGGCGCATCTTCTTGGGCGCGACAGCGCGTTCCTCATCGGCATCGACCTTAAGAAGAGCCCGGACATTCTGATCCCGGCCTATGACGACGCCAAAGGCATTTCGGCCTCCTTCAGCCTCAACCTATTGACCCGCATCAATCGGGAACTCGACGGTGACTTCGACATTGCTCACTTCGCCCATCGGGCCATCTACAATGAGGACGAAGGCCGCATCGAAATCTATCTGGAGAGCCTCACCGGCCAGACGGTGAGTGTGCTCGGCCGGGACTTCAGCTTCTCAGAAGGCGAGCGCATCCACACCGAGTTTTCGCACAAATACTCAATCGAAGGCTTCCAGGCGCTCGCTGCGACAGCCGGTTGGCGCGGGGTGACGGCCTGGACCGACCCTGACGGCCTGTTCAGCCTGCATCTCTTGCGCTTCGGCTAGCCGAAATCACTACGCCCCCTTCGCCTTGCGCGGTGTC
This sequence comes from Methyloceanibacter sp., assembly GCA_018067145.1. Lineage (GTDB taxonomy): Bacteria > Pseudomonadota > Alphaproteobacteria > Rhizobiales > Methyloligellaceae > Methyloceanibacter. The sequence goes on along the minus strand of JAGPVD010000155.1, from coordinate 9,602 downwards.
AGCCGCCAAGGCATGGTGCCGCTCCTGAGGCTCAAAGGAGGGGGAAACGCGTGCCTGATCTACCAACCGGCAATGCGGTTATCGGCCAATCGGGGGGCCCGACCGCCGTCATCAATCAGTCTCTGGCCGGCGTCATCGAGGGCTTGAGGGCTGGTCTTGCCGACCGAGGCAAGGTCAAGCGCATCTTTGGCATGCGCCATGGCGTGCGCGGCATCGCCAAGGGGCACCCTGAAGAACTCGTCGATCTCACTGGCACGTCCGCCGAGCGACTTGAGCGTATCGCCCGTACACCGTCAGCCGCACTGGGCTCCACCCGCGACAAGCCGGACGACGCCTATTGCGATCAGATCATCGAGGGCTGCCGCGACGACAACGTTCGCTATTTCTTTTATATCGGCGGCAACGACTCTGCCGACACCTGCCGCATCGTCAGCGAGAAAGCAGCCGCGGCTAATTACGAACTGCGCTGCTTCCATGTGCCGAAGACCATCGACAACGATCTTCGCGAGAACGACCACACGCCGGGCTTCCCGTCCGCCGCGCGCTTCGTGACCCTCGCCCATATGGGCGATGCGCTGGACAATGCGAGCCTCGGCGGCATCAAGATCAATATCGTCATGGGCCGCAGCGCGGGCTTTCTCACCGCCTCAGCCGCGCTGGCGCGCTCGCTGCGTGAAACCGATGACAATCCCGCTAAGCGTCCGGCGCCACATCTCATCTATGTGCCGGAAGTGCCGTTCGCCATGGACGAGTTCCTGGCCGACGTGGACGCGGTCTACTCAAAACTTGGCCGTTGCCAAATCGCCATCAGCGAGGGCATTCGCGACGCCGACGGCAAGGAAATTGGCCCACAGCTTATGGCGTCCGGCGAGGTCGATGCGCATGGCAATGTGCAGCTGTCAGGCTCCGGCGCGCTTGGCGATGGCCTCTCGGACATCTTGAAGAAGGGGCTGACGCCAGCCGGCGGCAAAAGCCTTCGCGTGCGCGCCGATACATTCGGCTATCTCCAGCGCTGCTGGCCTGAGCCCTCAGCGGTGGATGCCATGGAGGCGCGAACATCGGGACGTCATGCCGCCGAACTTGCGGCACAAGGGGACGCGGGCGCGTCGGTGACCATCGTCCGCACTAACAACGCGCTCGACAGCTATCGCAGCACCTGTGGCCGCGCCGATCTCTCAGCCGTCGCGCGCCATGCGCGGCATATGCCGCCTGAGTTTCTTTCGGGACGGAATAATGTGAGCACGGCCTTCTACGACTATTGCTATCCCTTAGTGGGCGACTTGCCCCGGCTCGAGCGGTTCTGACTTTTTAGGCCTCGACGAGCTCGCGGATATAGGTCGGGAGAGCGAAGGCAGCGAGCTGCATGTCAGGGCACCAATAGCGCGTAGGGAACCCGCCCGCGGTCTCGTGACGCTTCTTGATAATTTCCAGATCATGTTGCCGCAATTTCTTATTGTCGGTGGCCCAGCCAAAGGACATGGGGCCGCCGAAATAGCTCGGCGTGGTGGCGAGATAGGCGAAGGCATCGTCGAACAGGTCGCGAAAATAGCCGACCGACTCTTTGAGTTCCGAGGCCTGCAGGAAGGGCAAGCCGTTTTGCGTGACCAGGATGCCGCCAGGGGCAAGCGCGCTTCGGCAGTCGGTGTAGAATTCCTTGGTGAACAGCACGGCGCCGGGCCCGATGGGGTCGGTGGAATCCACCATGATCAGGTCGAAGCACTCATCTATTTCGCGCACAAATTTGGTGCCGTCGGCGATGACAACGCGGGCGCGCTCATCGTCGAAGGCGCCTACCGACACGTCCGGGAAATGTTCGCGGCAAAGATCGATGACGCTCTGGTCGATCTCGCACAGCGTGGCGCTGGTCACGTCTGGATGCCGCAGCACCTCGCGCAGAACGCCGCCGTCGCCGCCGCCGATGATCAGTACCTTCTTCGCCTCACCATGGGCGAAGAGCGGCACGTGCGACATCATCTCGTGATAGACGAACTCATCACGGGTGGAGAGCTGGACAACACCGTCCAGCATCATCACGCGACCGAAATCGCCGTTCTCGAAGATAACGAGATGCTGGCGCTCGGTCTCGCTATCGAAGAGAACGCGATCCGCCTTTAGACGGACTCGGAAGCCGTCGTGGAGTGTCTCTTCGACCCACCGTTCCATCGATAAATTTCCTTGCCCCGAAGTTGCGTCTTAACGACCACCTTGCGCGGCGAAAACGCCTCTTTGAGGACATCGATGGACGCCTCCGGATTCGCATCGCCACACATGAAAACGTCGAGCGCGGCATAGCCATATTCGGGCCAGCTATGGATGGAGATATGCGACTCGGCGAGAACCGCGACGCCCGAGATGCCACCATTGGGGGTGAAGTGATGGAGATGAATATGCAGGAGGGTCGCGTTTGATGCCTCAACACACCGCCTGAGGACCTGCTCGACATGGTCTAGATCATCGAGCCGCTCCGCCTGTAGGAGGTCGATGAGGAGATGAACACCCGCATAGCGGACGCCGTCTCTCTCACAGAAAAAGTCCTTGCGCTCCTCTCCCTCATCGGGATCAAGGCACTGGAATTGCGTTTCTTCCGTTTGGGCGGTGCTTGAACCATGATCCAAGTCCATCCCCAATTGGAAGAGGGCGTCACTGGACATGGCGTCCTCCCCAACCAGCAGATGTTGATCGAAAATAAGAGGCGCTATTTGCACACCGCGTTCCCGGTATGCAAGAGATTTTTAGAGAATGAGGCAGAATGACCTTACGTGTTGCGGCGCGGCGCGTTTATGACAGTCTGGATAGCAGAGGAGCGAAAGAATGGCACTGGATGTGGGCGACAAGGCACCTTCCTTCACCCTGCCGGCGGACGGCGGCGGCACGGTCTCGCTGCAGGATTTTAAGGGCAAGACGCTCGTGCTCTATTTCTATCCAAAGGACGACACCTCGGGCTGCACGGCGGAGGCTTGCGCCTTCCGCGACGCCCTGCCCGATTTCTCCAAGGTGAGGGCGGAAGTCGTCGGCATCTCCAAGGACCCGGTAAAAAAGCACGACAAGTTCAAGGCGAAATACGACCTGAATTTTCCGCTCGCCGCGGACGAGGACATGAAGACTTGCAAAGCCTATGGCGTCTGGGTCGAGAAGAGCATGTATGGCCGGAAATATATGGGCATCGAACGCTCGACCTTCGTCATCGACGGCAAGGGCGTGATCCGCAATGTGTGGCGCAAGGTGAAAGTGCCGGGTCACGCCGAAGCCGTGCTCGAAGCTGCCGCAGAACTGAAATAGCCTGCCATGGTCTTAGGCCTCTCCCGCGGGTTCTGGGTCACGCTGGTCGTGATCCTCGTGGTCACGGCCGCGACCATTCTGCTCGTCCCGCTCTATCGCGTGGCGCTTCTGGGCTCGGGCTATATGGCCCAGACCCTATGCTCCGGGATGTTCGTTTCAGGCCGCAGCATGGACGAGTTGATGGCGCAGGAACTCACCAGCGCCGGCTCTGGGGAACTGGTCTATTTTCAAGCAGCGCCAGACCACGAAGCCCGGACGGTCAGCGCCTCGGCCTATGGATTCGCGACACAGACAGCGATCTTTCGTGACAGTCTCGGCTGCACATTGATCGATGGCAAAAGCGAAATGGAATTGCGCGCGCAAGCCGTCGGCTTGTTCCCGGTGCGCAATCCTCCCGAAACGGACGCAGCGTGGCCATTAGGCGAGCATGTCTCCGCCTGGGTCGTACCGGAGAATGTGAACGGCGAAGCAATCACGAAAGCCATCGATGCGGTCTTCGCCGAACGCGACCCTGCCCGCCCTCGGCGCACACGCGCGCTCGTGGTTGTGAATGGCGGGCGCATCGTAGCGGAACGCTATGCACCAGGCTTTGACGTCAACACGCCGCTGATCGGCTGGTCCATGGCAAAAACTGCCGTCAACGCTCTTGTGGGCATGCGGGTGAATGATGGCGCGATCGCACTCGACGACAACGCGCTCATGCCGGAATGGCGCGCCGAAAAAGACCCTCGCCGCGCCATCACGCTCGACGAGCTGATGCACATGACGAGCGGCCTCGAATTTGATGAAGGTCACGACAATCTCAGCGACGTCTCCCAGATGCTGTTTGTGCAAGGCAACGCGGCGCGGTTCGCCGCCTCCAAGCCACTCAACCATGAGCCCGGCACGCATTGGTCCTATTCGAGCGGCACCACCATTATTATCGACGGCGTCTTGCGCGGGACGTTCGTGAACGAGCGCGACTATCTGCGCTTTCCGCAGACGCGCCTGTTCGGCCCGCTCGGCATGCGAAGTGCGGTGCTTGAGCCAGATGCCTCAGGAACCTTTGTTGGCTCCTCGTTCCTCTACGCGTCGGCACGCGACTGGGCGCGGCTCGGCCTGTTGTTCCTGAACAACGGGATGTGGAATGGGACACGGCTGCTGCCCGAAGGTTGGGTCGATTATTCGCTGACACCCACCAAGCTCTCGCCCCACGGCCAATATGGCGCGCAAGTTTGGCTGAAGCTGCCAAATACACCCGATCAAGGGGAGCCGCCGATGCCGGACGATGCCTATTACATGTTGGGCTTCAATGGACAGGCGGTTGTGGTGGTGCCGTCGCGCGATCTCGTCATCGTGCGGCTTGGACTGACGGCTGAAGGCGGAGACTGGCATACCGGGCGGGATTTGGCGCCCCTGGTGAACGCCTTCCCGGCTGGCGCGCGCTAATCCGCGTCGGAGTGTGAAGCGCCGCCATAGACATGCTCGCGCGTCGGCGGCATGGCCGATTCTTCTCTCTTCTCGTGCTTTTCCGCCAGCACTTGATAGAGACGCGCCCCGCCATTTCTGAACGCTAGGCTGCACCCGACGAAATACAGCAGCCACATGCGATACTTTTCTTCGCCGACGAATTTGATGGCTTCCTCACGGCGTTCGTAGAGCCGCTTACACCAGAGCCGGCATGTGTGCATGTAGTGATTGCGCCAGCCTTCGACGTCCGCGATTTCAAACCCACTGGATTCCATGGACTGGATGATGTGCCCGAGGTGATCTAGCTCACCTCCGGGAAAGATGTATTTGGCCAGCAGACGGCGCTCCGTATTCAATTTACGGAACTTCTTCATATCGGCTTTGCCTGGCCGGGTGATGCCCTGCATCAGAAACAGACCGTGCTTGGCCAGCAACGAGCGGACGGTTTTCATGTAGCCCGGCAAATTGTCGATCCCGACATGCTCGTACATGCCGATCGAGGCTATCTTGTCGAACTCGCCTTCAAGGTTCGCGTAGTCGCATAGCTCGACCGTGACCTGATCCTCTAAGCCCAGCCGGCGCGCCTTCTCCCGCGTGTACTGCAATTGGTTTTCTGACAGCGTGACCCCGTGCGCACGAACGTCATAGTGCTTCGCGGCATGAAACAGCAGAGCGCCCCACCCAAAGCCTATGTCGAGAAATCGTTCACCGGGATTCAACTGCAATTTGCGGCAGGTGATGTCCAACTTGTCGAGCTGCGCCTGGTCCAGCGAGTTGTTCCAATCGGTGAAGTAGGCGCACGTGTAGACCATCTCTTTGTCGAGAAACAATTCATAGAACTCGTCGCTCACGTCGTAGTGGAACTGAATGAAGTCGAGATTTTCGGCCTGCTCTCGGTCCCGGCCGATGACGTTGCCCTGATACTCGTGACTGACGGCTGACGAACTGGCCGGCTCAAGCAGAAACGGCAACAGTGAACGGATGAGTGCGGATTTCCGTAGCTTCGGCATTCGCTTGCGCGATTTGCGGACGTTCATCGCATCGAGAAATGTGTGGATGTCGGCGCCGTGAAAATCAATATGGCCCCGCGCGTAATGCCCCAGAAGATTGTCAGGGGTCGGCCGTCTCAACAGAGAACCGACGACACCGGGACCGCTGATTGACAGAAATAGGCTTGGATCGACGTCCTGCCCCAAAGGCAATTCCGTGCCGTCCCACAAACGCACGGAAACCCGGCTGTCGAGTTGCACCGCAAGCTGCTCGATGAGCGTTCGCGCGGCGGCGAGTTGCCGTTTATGCCGGCTCTGGCGTCCAAACATTTTGAAGCAATCCGGAATGAGAGCTTGGCGCATCCGACAGGAGTCGAACCTGTGACCTCTGCCTTCGGAGAACTGAGGTTCACCTGGAGACGCGTACTTTTCTGCGATGTTCTAATGCAAATAGAAGGAGAACGCATCAAAAACGTCCAGTGATTACGCGGACATTTACCTGCGGGAAGGCGACACGCTGCTTGTCACCAAGATCGACCGGCTCGCGCGCTCAACCTCAGATCTCTACCGCATAGTGTCCACGCTTGCCGACAAGGGGGGCCTTCAAGGTCGTTGATGACCCGACTATCGACACGACATCCCGCACGGGGAAACTAATAGTGGGCATCCTGGCGCTGATCGCAGAGTTTAAGAATGACATCCGCCATGAGCGGCAGATGGATGGGATAAAGAAGGCGCGTGAGAGTGGCGTCCGTTTTGGTCGCAAGCCTCTTCTAATCTCGGAGACAATCAAGAAAGTGAAGAAGTTGCGGAAGGCAGGAAAGACCGTGCCGGAGATCATGCAGCAGACCACTCTGTCGAAAGCATCGGTGTACCGGGCCTTGTCGGCATAAGCCCATGTCTGCTTAGCCCTCCACTCCAGACATACTTCGCGGCTGCATCAATGTCCGCTTCGTGCCAGGAACGGAAGAAGGCGGCCCAGTCATGGACCGCCTGCTCCGTGGTCTAGTTGCCCGTGGGCATTCCGATGATGAAGGCGTCGCTTCCTGATCGCGGCCGCAAACATCGGGCCGAACCGGTTCCACCAAAACCGTATCGTCTCGTGGCAGATGTCTATGCCCCGCTCGAACAGAATATCCTCGACCTGTCGCAGCGACAGCGGATAGCGGATATACATCATCACCACGAGGCGGATGACCTCGGGCGAACTGTTGAAATATCGGAAGGGACTGCGCATCGCCGGAGGCTAGGGATGCCCCCTGCTCGGCTCAAACCAATTTACTCTGACAACGCCTTCATCACACCGACGCCGAGCGGGAATACGCCTATGACCGCGATTCGTCCTTTGGCCACCTCGACAAGGCGCTGGTTGCCGCGCCGGACAAAGGCTGGGTCGTGGTCGACATGAAGAATGACTGGGAAGAGATCTTCCCACCGGAGGAATAGTGAAAACGCTCCTCAACCATTGAATGGAGGACTGCAACATGAGTATCGGTTTTTACAGGCAGCTATGGACCTTATCGGTTGCTGCGCTGATCGCCTGTGGTGGCATTGCCCACGCGCAGGACACGGAAGCGAAGACGGACGCGCAAACGAAGCAGCCCAACATCGTCGTCATCATGGGCGATGACATCGGCATGTGGAATATCGGCGCTTATCACCGTGGCCTGATGTACGGGCAAACGCCGAACATCGACAAACTGGCCGCTGAAGGCGCGATCTTCACCGACTATTACGCCGAGGCAAGCTGCACCGCCGGCCGTGCCAGCTTCATCACCGGCGAGCTGCCGATTCGCACTGGGCTGACCACCGTCGGCCAGGCCGGTGCCGCGATCGGCATGCCGGCGGCGGCGCCGACCATCGCCACTGCGATGAAGGAGCTGGGCTACGCGACCGGGCAGTTCGGCAAGAATCACCTGGGCGACAAAAACGAGTACCTGCCGACGCTGCACGGCTTCGACGAGTTCTTCGGCTACCTTTATCACCTCGACGCCATGCAGGACCCATTTGTCGGGACGATGACAGAAGAGGAATTCAAGACGCATGGCCCCCGCAATGTCCTGCACAGCTGGGCTACGGACACCGATGACCCCACGGTCCAAGATCGCTGGGGTAAGGTCGGCATGCAGAAAATCGAGGACAAGGGTCCCCTGCCGCCGCATCCGACCGAGGGCATCGAGCTCAATATGGAGACCGTCGACGACGTGATCCTCGAGCACACGATAAACTTCATCGACAAAGCCAAGAAAGACGACAAGCCGTTCTTCGTCTGGCTGAACCCGACACGGATGCACGTCTTCACTTACCTCTCGCCCAAATACGAATCCCTGAGGACGAAGGAGAACAAGTGGACCATCCAGGAAGCCGGCATGGTGCAGTTCGACGACATCATCGGCAGCGTGATGAAGAAGCTCGAGGATATAGGCGAAGCGGACAACACCATCATCGTCGTCACCACCGACAACGGCACCGAGACCTTCACCTGGCCTGATGGCGGCACCACGCCGTTCAAGGGTGAAAAGGGAATGGGGACCGAGGGCGGATTCCGCGTGCCTGCCGTCGTGCGCTGGCCGGGCAAAGTGAAGCCGAACCAGGTCATAAATGGCGTGATGTCGGGCATGGACTGGTTCCCGACATTCGTGAAGGCCGCTGGCTATGACGGCGACATCGCAGCCGACTTGCTGCAGGGCAAGACGCTCATCGGCAAGGACTACAAGGTGCATCTGGACGGCTACGACCAGACGGACATGCTGACCAAGGGCGGCAAGTCGGCTCGCGACGAGTTCTGGTACTTCACCCAGACGGAGCTGGCCGCCGTTCGTATCGGCGATTTGAAGTATGGATTGCTGTCTCAACCGGGCGGCTGGCTCGGTCCGGTGGTGAAAAACAGCTGGCCGACACTGTACAACCTGCGCCTCGATCCGTTCGAACGCATGGGATTCAATCCGGGCGAGTCGTTCATGTCGTTCCAGAACTACTACGCCCAGGAATTCTGGCGGTTCGTGTTCATGCAGGAGGAGGTGGCGAAACTGTCCAAAACGGCCGTCGAATACCCGCCAATGCAGCCGGGCGCGAGCTTCAACCTTGATGCGGTGAAGGCGCAGATTGCGCAGGCCCGGTCCGCAATGGCGAAGTAATCGTCTCGTCGAAAACACAGCGGGCGCCTCGAAAGGGGCGCCCGCCATCGCAGCGACGCCAAGGGCGTCGACGCCGTACTCCATGGCGACTTGGCCGAAATCCTATCGCTTTGCGAAGAAGCACCCCGCAAAAGAAAACTCCCCGGAGCCAAAGGCTCTGGGAGTCAACTGTCGGTGGTTGCGGGGGCCTGCAACCAGCGTTGTTTGCACCTTGACCATGCGATCCTCTAAGCTTGTTGCTGGCCATTTCAAGGCCTGAGTGATTGAGAAGACCACGGTATCCAAAACAGGAAAGCCCACATGAATACCAAGGAACTGACTCTCAGGTGCCTAGAGCGCTTCGCGGGTTCCGCACGATTTGTCCTCGCTGCTGCGATCGTGACGTTCGCAACCATGGCAAGCGCACAGGATAAACCGAACATCATCGTCATCTGGGGCGACGATATCGGCGAATCCAACATCAGCGCTTATAACTTCGGTCTGATGGGCTATAAGACGCCCAACATCGACCGCATCGCTAAAGAAGGCATGATGTTCACCGACATGTATGCCGATCAGAGCTGCACGGCGGGGCGTTCGTCCTTTATCACCGGCCAAACCACCATCCGCACGGGCCTCAGCAAGGTCGGGATGCCGGGCGCGCCGCAGGGACTTCAGGCGGAGGACGCGACGATCGCGACGCTCCTCAAGGAAGAAGGCTACGCCACGGGCCAGTTCGGCAAGAACCATCTCGGCGACCGCAACGAGT
>JAGPVD010000151.1 GCA_018067145.1 Methyloceanibacter sp. | reverse complement strand
CCATGCACCAGGTAATAGACGGTCTCGGCAATATTGGTGGCGTGGTCCCCAACGCGCTCAATATTCTTTGCTCCGAACAAAAGATGAGCGCAGAGCCCGATATTGCGCGGATCCTCCATCATGTATGTGAGGAGTTCGCGGAATAGCGAGTTGTACATCGCGTCGATCTCTTCGTCCTTGTACCAAACTGCCAACGCCCGGTCGGCGTCGCGCCCGATGAAGGCGTCGAGCACCTCCTTGAGCTGCGTCAGGGAAAGCTCGCCCATATGTTTGAGGCCAAGCATGAGCTGTTTCGGCTGCTGCTCGCTGACGACGGCAACGGCGCGCTTGGCGATATTCTTACCGAGATCGCCAATGCGCTCCAGATCTGTAGAGATACGCAGCGCCGCCATGATCTGGCGGAGGTCGTAGGCCATCGGCTGCCGCCGCGCGATCATCAACACGGCCTGTTCTTCGATCTCTCTCTGAAGCTGGTCGATCACTTCGTCTTCATTGATCGTGGCCGCGGCAAGATCAGGATCGCGGCGCGCCAACGCCTCGAAAGACTGGCCGAGAACCTGTTCGGCAAGACCACCCATCTTGGCGATCTTGTTGTTGAGGAGGACGAGTTCCTCCTCATATGACCTGACGATATGTTCGTGCTGCTGTTCCATCGAGCGGACTCCTGAAGAATCGATATCAGCCGAAGCGTCCAGTGACATAGTCCTGGGTACGAACATCGGTCGGATTGGTGAAAATCTGTGAAGTTTCATCCACCTCGACAAGCTTGCCGAGATGGAAAAAAGCAGTGCGCTGCGAGACGCGAGCGGCCTGCTGCATCGAGTGCGTGACGATGACGATGCACAGGGAATCGCGCAGTTCGTCCATCAGCGTCTCGATCTTTGCGGTGGCGATCGGGTCGAGCGCCGAACACGGCTCGTCCATCAACAGGACTTCGGGGTTCACGGAGATGGCGCGGGCGATGCAGAGCCGTTGCTGCTGCCCACCCGACAGACTGATCCCGCTATCGTCCAGCCGGTCCTTCACTTCCTCGTAGAGGCCGGCCTTGGTCAAACTATTGATCACAATTTCTTCCAGGTCCGACTTCGACGTGGCCAGCCCGTGAATCCGCGGACCGTAAGCCACGTTCTCGAAGATCGACTTAGGGAATGGGTTCGGCTTTTGGAACACCATGCCGACGCGGGCGCGGAGCTGCACGGGATCGACCTTCGGTGCGTAAATATCGTCGCCGTCCAGTCTTATTTCGCCCTCGAACCGACATCCATCGATCACATCGTTCATACGATCGAGACAGCGTAAAAAGGTCGACTTGCCGCAACCTGACGGCCCGATCAGCGCCGTGACTGACCGATCGAACATCTCCAAGTTGACGTCGAACAGCGCCTGTTTTTCGCCGTACCAAAGATTGACGCCCCCCGCCGCAAGCTTGACATCGTGCTGCGCTGCAGAGGCCTCGTCCCGCTTCTTTGCCGCCACGACGGGCGCCTGCACGCGGACGGTCGGTTGCGCTTCCACCTTAGCATCCATGACTTAGCTCCCTTTTACCACTTACGCTGGAACATCTGCCGCAACGCAATGGCAACGACGTTCATGATTAAGAGAAAGCCGAGCAACACTAGAATTGCCGCCGAGGTCCGTGAAACGAATCCGCGCTCGGGGCTATCTGCCCAGCTGAAGATTTGTGTCGGCAGCGATGTTGCCGGCTCGAGAAGACCCATATTTTCGACGCTCGGAATGAAGGCGTTCATGCCGATCAACAGCAACGGCGCCGTCTCACCCAACGCTTGCGCCATGCCGATAATCGTACCGGTCATAATTCCAGGAAGCGCCAGCGGCAGCACGTGATGCATCATTACCTGATGCTTCGATGCACCGACGCCGAGCGCCGCCTCGCGGATCGATGGAGGCACGGCCTTCAGCGCCGCACGCGTGGTGATGATGATCGTCGGCAATGTCATGAGACTGAGCACCATGCCGCCAACCAACGGCACAGAACGGGGCAAGCCAAAGAAGCCGAGAAACACTGCAAGCCCGAGAAGACCGAACACGACCGAGGGAACAGCCGCGAGATTGTTAATGTTGACCTCGATGAGATCGGTAAACCGGTTCTTCGGGGCGAATTCTTCGAGATAGACCGCCGTCGCGATACCGATGGGAAAACTCAGCATGAAACAGATCAAGAGCGCATAGAACGAACCGGTAATAGCGCCGGCCAGTCCGGCCCGTTCGGGGAACCGGCTGTCGGCGTTGAAGAGCAGCTCCCAATTGAATGGTGTGCGCAGAAGCCCCTTCTGCTCGATAACCTCAAACGCCTCAAGCTGAGCATCCGTGAAGCGCGGATTGGTGATTTTCGGGATCTCACCCTTAGCCAATGCGGCATAAGGCAATGAGACCGAGAAGAACACTTGCACCGTCTTGCCGACGATGGCCGGGTCGGCGGCCACGCGCTTCTCGATCGCCGCGGGTGCGTCATTGGCGAGCATGTCGAACTGCGACGTGTCGTGGACCTTCGGCAGGTAAGCTTGGAGACTGTTCCGCGCCAAGCCGTCAAAGTCGCCGCTCGGTGGCGGTCCAGCATCAACCGTCGCCGGATCGATATAGACGTCAAGTTTGAGGCTCGTCCGTCCGTCGTGCTCAGCCACCACGCCTCGGTTAGTCATCCGCTCGAACCAGCGAACCTGAACCCAACTCAGGGCGTCCAACTCTTTCGGGATCACGCCTTTGTAGAGCTGATCGAACGGATCGGAGAGGGCGAGCGGCAGCGTGATGGTTTTGCCGATCGCGTCGGAATGTTCGACGACATAGTCACGCAGAATATAGCTTGCGTCCGACGTCAGGATTTTGCCGACACTCCGCTGCTGGTTTTCCGGAACCCCGGGGACGACTTTGGCTAAGGCTTCCCTCACTAGCGAGCGGTATTTGCCGCTGGCTGGATCCTCGGCGTCGACCTTGGCCGGATCGACATAGATCGGAAGATCGATCTTTGTCTGAACGAAAGCCGGATAGCCCGTCACGACGATCGACGCGACGAGGACGCCGAGAAGCCCGACGGCAATCGAAATGGCGATGATGCCATAAGCCTGCAGCCGCCTATTGGCGGCGTAGCGCCGCCGGACGCGCCTGCGTGCCTTGTCGGAGTTCCACTCAGCCCCAGCCGCCGGCTCTATAGGCTGTGCATCACTCATATTGCTCTCGATATTTGCGCACGATGTGGAGGGCGAGAACGTTGAGCGCCAACGTGACCAAGAACAGCACAAGGCCAAGGGCAAAGGCCGATAGGGTCTTCGGGTTGTCGAACTCAGAGTCCCCGATAAGGAGCGTCACGATTTGCACGGTCACGGTTGTCACCGGCTTGAGCGGGTTTGCCGTGAGTGAGGCAATGATGCCGGCGGCCATGACCACAATCATGGTCTCGCCAATGGCGCGACTGACCGCGAGCAAGACGCCGCCCATGATGCCGGGCAAAGCGGCGGGCAACAGCACCTTGGTGATGGTCTCGCCTTTTGTGGCGCCCATGGCGTAGGACCCATCACGCATCGCGCGCGGGACGGCGGCAATGGCGTCGTCAGACAGCGACGAGATAAAGGGGATGATCATGATACCCATGACCGCGCCAGCAGCGAGGGCGCTGTTGGGGGCAATGGGTACGCCGATCGTCTCACCGAATTGGCGCAAAGCCGGCGCCACGGTGAGGACAGCGAAGAAGCCATAGACCACGGTCGGAATTCCGGCGAGCAACTCCAACACTGGCTTGATCACGGCCCGAACTTTTGGATGGGCATATTCGGTGAGATAGACGGCCGAGTAGAGGCCGATGGGTGTAGCCACAGCCATGGCAATCAACGCGATCAGAAGCGTGCCGGCGAAGACCGGGATAGCGCCGAACGCGCCACCGGCCGTCACCTGGCCCTCGCGGATGGGAATCTGCGGCTCCCAATTCAGCCCGAAGAAGAACTCAACGGGCGAGACGCGGTCGAAGAAACGCAACGCTTCAATCAGAAGCGACAGGACAATGCCGAGCGTGGTCAAAATGGCGATGAGGGAGCAGGCGATCATCAGACCGCTCAAGATGCGTTCCGCGCCGTGGCGCGCCCGGAACTCCGGGCTAATGCGGCCCGAGGCGAGGATCAGCCCAACCAGCGCGACGCTCATCGCCACGCCAGCCATGGCCCACCGGGCGATGAATTTCCAGCTCTGGTAGCGCTCGGCCGCTTCCTGAACGACCGGGCTCGGTTCGCCAAAAATATTCCCGGCGGCGACTGACCTGATCTCACTCAGAAGAAGATCGATCTGACCGTCGCTCATGCCGTCAGTGGTGCCAATGGGAAGGCTCCAAAGTAGCAGAGAGTCGATGACCGGCCCCTGGAGGAGGAGCCACACGAGCACGAGCAAGACTGAAGGAATTCCGACCCAGGCCGCGACATAGGCGCCGTGATAGCTCGGGCGCGAGTGAAGCTCGTGTTCCTTGCCCTGAACCGCTGCGATTGCGCGCCTCCGGGCGAAGAAATAGCTGACCACCGCCAGCCCAATTAATAGAAGCAGAACGTAGCCGAGCATTTCGTCTGCCTGTCCCCCGGATGCCCCGCCACGGAGCACGCCGTTAAATTCGTTTGTTGCCTTAGGATCGTCGGCGTGGCCCCATCGTCAAATTCGAGGCCACGCCTTCGATCATCTCAGTCGAAGAGTGGCTGTCCGCCTCTTAGGAGGTCGGCGCATCCATCTTCGTTCCCTTCTTGGCGCGCTCCTGCACGGCCTTCAGCTCGTCTTCCGAAAGCACGACGAGGCCGCGCTCATGGAGATAGCCGTCGCGACCCATGGCATCGTCGCCGGTGTACTCAGCGATGAACTCATCCATGCCGGCGATGACCTTGCGGTGCGGATTCTTGATGTAGATGAAGAGCGGACGGGACAGGCCGTAGCTGCCGTCAGCAATGGTGTCGAAGCCAGGTGCAGTGCCACTGATCTTCACGCCCTGAAGCTTGTCCTGGTTCTCGTAGAGGAACGAATAGCCGAAGATGCCGAGAGAATTAGGATCGGCTTCGATGCGCTGAACGATAAGATTATCGTTCTCGCCGGCCTCGATGAAGGGGCCGTCCTGACGCATGGGCGTGCACTTCTCTTTGATGAGATTCTTGTAAGCCTTCTTATCGAGTTCGCTCTTCTGCTTCTTGAAGTAGTCAAGTCCGCCGCAACCCTTGTGCATGGCCAGCTCGACGAACGCATCGCGAGTGCCCGACGTGGGGGGCGGTCCGTAGATGGTGATCGCGGTGTCGGGGAGAGACTTGTCGATGTCGCTCCACTTCTTGTTGGGGTTGGCAACCAACTTGTCGCCATCAGGAACCTCGGACGCGAGCGCAAGAAAGATCTGCTCCTTGCTCAGGTCCATGGGCTGGCCCTTTTTCGACTGGGCAACGGAAAGGCCGTCATAGCCAATCAGAAGTTCGGTCACGTCGGTCACGCCATTCTTGGTGCACAGCTCATACTCGGATTTTTTCATGGCGCGCGACGCACCAGTGATTTCAACGTTACCCTCGCCGATGCCCTTGCAGAAAATCTTCATGCCGCCACCGGTGCCGGTCGATTCGACGACGGGTGCCTTCTTGCCTGTCTTCTTGCCGAATTCTTCGGCAGCAGCCTGGGTGTAGGGGAAAACCGTCGAAGAACCGACGATCTTGATCTGGTCGCGGGCAAACGCCGGCGCGCCCATGCAGAATGCGGCGGCGGCAAGCGTCGACGCGGCGATAGCAATCCTATTCACTTTGCTCTCCCTTAAGATTGGATATGAGCTCCGCCAGCGCAAACAACGCCGCCAGCTCGAGGGCACGCTAGTCTCCACGGATCATTGTTTTATGACGGCCATGATTCGACTTTATGACAGTCTAAGTCGCTGTTCTGGCTGCGTTTTAATGATTTTGACTGTAACTAAGCCGGGCCGCTGCGTCAGTTTGCGCGGGCTTCGTTAAGTGTGACCGTGAAGGTCGATCCCTTGCCAGGTTCAGAGGAGATCGTGAGTTCGCCGCGATGGCGATTAAGGATGTGCTTGACGATGGCAAGGCCGAGCCCCGTACCGCCCTTTTCGCGGCTTGAGGCCACATCCACCCGATAGAAACGCTCCGTCAGCCGCGGCAGGTGCTCCGGCGGGATGCCAGGGCCATCATCCACCACCGAGATGGCGTAACGGCCGCTGCCTTGACGGCCGAGCGAAGGAATGTGCTTAGCCTCAACGCGGACCTGACCGTCAGGATTTCCGTATTTGAGCGCGTTCTGGACGAGGTTCTGAAGAACCTGCAGCAGCTCGTCGCGCTCACCGAGGACCATGGCCGGACCAGGAAAGCGCGCGATTTCCATGCTTATGCCCGCATCGTCTGCGAGCGGCTCCAGCGTGTCCCCCGCTTGCCCCAGGATATCGTTGAGGTCGACGAGGTCGCTCGGCGCGACGTGGGCGTTCATCTCCACGCGGCTCAGAGACAACAGCTCCTCGATCAGGCGCGTCATGCGCGAGGCTTGTTCCGCCATGATGGGCAGGAAGCGTTCGCGCGCGCCACTGTCGTCCTTGGCCGTGCCTTGCAGCGTCTCGATGAAACCGCGCAACGAGGCAAGGGGCGTGCGGAGTTCGTGGCTCGCATTGGCAATGAAATCGGCGCGCATCTGGTTGATGCGTTCGCCCTCGGTTAGATCGCGCAGGAGCACCAAGATGTTGCCATCGTGCTCGGAGCTTCGGGCCAATGGAGCGACAGTCACAGCCATGCGGCGGCCAACGGGCACGCGCTGGGCGTAGTTGACTGTCACAGCGCGCCCACGCTTAGGCGCGGAGCTGACGGCATCGAGAAGCTCCGGCGTACGGATGACCAATGAGATGTGAACGCCATCGCGCAACGACGGAAAAAGGTCCTCCGCCGGCCTATTGTAGAACAGCACCTGGCCGTCTCGGCTAAGCAGAATCACGGGGTCAGGCAGCGCCTCCGCCAAGACATGCATGGCGGATTTGGATCGGACCAAGGACACCGAGTGCCCCAGTTGGTCCTCCGACACTGAGCCCAACTCTTGGCGTGGGAGCAGCGTCACGAAGGCCGCGAAACTGACAAAAGCCGTTAAGGCGAGCCCCAACGAAAGGTCACCAAGCGCCGCGAGCGAAACCATGATGACGGCCACAATCACGATCTGCCATAGCGACATCCAGAGTCTGGCGCCGAACCCGCGCAAGGCCCGCACTCCGGCTTGGCGAGCGCGCCATAAGATGCCCGCGGGCAACGGGGGGGCGCTCGGTTCCGCCCGGTTGGTCAATAGCTTCTCCTAGACTCTGCTACGCGGTCGCCGCGCGAGCAGTGGCGGTATGATTGCGCCTAGATATCACGGTTTTGCGACATTCCCCCGCCCTGCGTGCGACGGCTTCGTGACGAATTGGGGAACCCGTCGTGTTACGTGCGGGGGCTCACCAAAGAGAGCGAAGGGTAGAGACGCTAGCGGGTGAGACCTTTGGCGGCGAGCTCTTCGAGGTAGCTCTGAAAACGTGCCTCCTGGTTCTCGCCAAGGTCACGCAGATACCCCCAGACATAAAGGCCGGTATCGTGGCCATCGTCGAAGGTGATGCGCACGGCGTAGTTGCCGACCGGATCGAGCTTTACGATCCGCACTGCCTTTTTGCCTGGCACGGTGACGCGTTGTTCCGGGCTGTGACCCTGTACTTCGGCGCTCGGGCTCATCACGCGCAACAACTCAGCCGGAAGGGCAAAGCTCTGCCCGTCATCGAAGCTCACAGCAAGCACACGCTTCTCCGCATCAAGCTTGAGCTCTGTGGGCCACGACGTCACTGCCGCACTCGCCTTAGCCAAGGTCAATGTCGCCCTCGACCACATGGTCGAGAGGCGTATTTTCGGCGGTCAG
>JAGPVD010000131.1 GCA_018067145.1 Methyloceanibacter sp. | reverse complement strand
CATGGAGTAGCCGAGCATGTCGGCCTGCTCGACGCCGAGATGATCGAGGAGCCGCCGTGCGTCCTCGGCCATTGTGGGCGCGCCATAAAGCTCAGGGTCGTAGAGCTTCTCGCTCTCGCCATGCCCCCGATTGTCATAGGCAATCACGCGGCGTCCGGCTTCGGTCAGCGTGCGCACCCAATTGGGGGCGATCCAATTGGCTTCCGAATTGGAGGCGAAGCCATGGATGAGAAGAATTGGCTCCCCCTCCCCCTCGTCCAAATAGGCGATCTCCACACCGTCTGAATCGAAGCTTTGCATTCTGTCCCTACCGCTTTGCCTCAAGGGTCATTATGCTGCCGGAAATTCCCGTCCATACGAGACCGCAAGCAGATCATCATGGCCCAAACGCTCGTGCCACACTTCGTGAATGACGTAGGCGTCGACCGGATCAAGACCGGCGTCAAGGAGTTCCAATGCATGGGCGCGACGCCGCCCGAGGATCATCCGCACGTCTACCTGGATATGGGGCACGAGACCGAGATCATCTGCCCCTATTGCTCAACGCTCTACGAATATGACGACGCGCTCGAAGCGGCCGGGAGCAAGCCCGAGGGTTGCGTCTACGTGGCGACCTCGCCACCAGACGCCCCCGCCGCTTAAGAGTCCTCATGACGAAGCAGAAGCGGCCCGTTCTCATCGCCGGTGGCGGCATTGGCGGACTTTCCGCATCGATTGCCCTGGCGCGGACCGGTATTAAGACAAGCGTCCTTGAACGCTCCGCCTTCACCGAGGAAAGCGGGGCCGGCATTCAGCTTGGGCCCAACGCTACGCGCCTGCTCCGCGACATGGGCGTGCTCGACGCGATCGAGCCTGCCGCCTTCAAGCCCGAGGCCATTTGGCTGTTCGACGGTGTCTCAGGAAAGCGGCTCGCTACTGTGCCGCTCGGCGACAGTCCCGAGCAGCGCTACGGGGCGCCTTACCTCACGCTCCACCGCGCCGACCTTCACAGCGGACTGCATAAGGTGGCGAAGGACCTTAGCCCGGTTGAACTGCGGTCGGATTTCGAGATCGCGCAGGTCCAGGCGCTAGAGGACGGCGTGGCCGTGCAAAACATTGGTGGCGACAGCGTCGAAGGATCGAGCCTCGTCGGTGCCGATGGCCTGTGGTCGGTAGTCCGCAAGCCCATCGCGCCACACGCGGACCTCCACTTTGCTGGAGCCACAGCCTCCCGCGGCCTGGTTCCAACAAAAGACCTGCCAGCTCCATTTAGTGAACCGGTGGTCGGCCTGTGGCTCGGACCCCGGTCTCACCTCGTCCATTACCCCGTGCGCCGCGGCGAAGCCCTGAACGTGGTCGCGGTGACCGACGGCGGCGGCGAGGCGCAAGGCTGGAACCAATCGGGCGACGCGGCGGCGTTGCTTTCTGAATTCACTCGCTGGTGTAGAGAGTCGAAATCATTGCTGGAACGCGTGGAGGCTTGGCGCCGCTGGTCGCTCTATCGCCTGCCCACTTTGAGCCGCTGGAGCGCTGGCGCGACGACGCTTCTTGGTGATGCCGCCCATCCCGTGCTGCCCTTCTTGGCGCAAGGCGCCGCACTCGCCATCGAGGACGCGGTGACACTCGCCAACAGTCTTGGCGCGCTACCCGACGACCCCGCCGCAGCCTTTCGCCAATACGAAGCCTTGCGGCGGCCGCGCGCGACACGCGTCCAACGCCAGTCACGGCGTTTCGGCTGGATCTATCATTTGAGTGGCCCGGCGCGGTTTGCCCGCAACTTCGCGCTTGAGCACCGTGACCCTGGGACGGCGCTTGATCAGTTCGACTGGCTCTACGGCGCGACGTCTGACGCGGCCACTGCCAAATCCAACGTTTGATAAGTCCGTCGCCTGAAATGCCCAGGGGGGAAATCGGCAGACCTCTATCCGGTTTCCAGCGACTTTCGACGGGTCGCCAATTATACTTCGGTAACGAATAGATTCTCACCGTTGGGCGACGCCCGACGCCGCAAGCGTCTGAACTTCCCACAAATTCGGTAGGACATGCTTCTCGCCTTCGTCACGCTCATTCCGTTTCTCGGAGCAGTCATACCGCTGCTGGCGATCCGCTTTGGGCGCAATTTCTGCGCGATCGCCACTGGAGCCGTGACGCTGACAGCGCTCCTATTGCTGTTGTCCGAAGCAGGCGCAGTCTATCGCGGCGAGGTCCTCACCTGGGGCGTGCCGTGGCTGCCCCTGATCGGCTTGTCCTTCTCGTTCTTTCTCGATGGGCTTGGGTTTTTCTTTGCCGTGCTGATCCTCGGCATGGGGCTGCTGATTATTCTCTATGCGCGCTATTACCTGAGCTCCAAGGATCCTCTGGGCCTGTTCTATTTCTATCTGCTGTTGTTCCAAGGCGCGATGGTCGGCATCGTCCTCAGCGACAACATCCTGCTGCTGCTCGTATTCTGGGAGCTCACCAGCCTAACTTCGTTTCTCTTGATCGGCTATTGGAGCCAGCAGCCGAAATCCCGTGAGGGAGCGCAGATGGCCCTCATCGTTACCGGCGGCGGTGGGCTTGCCCTCATTGCCGGGATGCTGCTGCTCGGACACATCGCCGGCACCTTTGAACTCTCGGAGATTCTACAACGCGGTGAAGTCATCAGATCCTCCCCGCTGCTCGTGCCGACGCTCCTGCTGATCCTCGGAGGCGCCTTCACCAAATCGGCGCAGTTTCCGTTCCACTTTTGGCTACCCCATGCCATGGCCGCGCCGACTCCGGTATCGGCCTATCTGCACTCGGCCACCATGGTGAAGGCAGGCATCTTCCTGCTAGCCCGGCTGTGGCCGGTGTTCGCCAGCACGGATGCCTGGTTTCTCATCGTCGCGCCGGTTGGGCTTGTCACGATGCTCATTGGCGCGTGGATTGCGCTGTTCCGAAATGATCTGAAATCGCTTCTTGCTTTCTCGACCGTAAGCCACCTGGGACTGACGGTCATGCTTCTTGGCATGGCCACGCCGCTGGCAGCCGTCGCCGCGGTCTTCCACATCCTCAATCATGCGACCTTCAAGGCCGCGTTGTTCATGAGCGCAGGCAGCGTCGACCATGAAGCCGGAACGCGTGACATTCGCCGCCTTGGCGGTCTGCTCACGCTGATGCCCATCACGGCAGTCCTGGCCCTCGTGGCTTCCGCGTCGATGGCTGGAATTCCACTCCTCAATGGTTTCCTGTCCAAGGAAATGATGCTCGAGGAATCGACGCATACGATCTATGCGGGGCTACCCTGGCTCTTTCCCGTCCTGGCGACGCTCGCTGCCCTGGTCTCGGCCGCCTATTCCTTCCGCTTCGCAATCAGCACGTTTCTCGGGGCGCCGCGCGACGACTATCCGCGTCGGCCGCACGACCCACCGGTCGGAATGTGGCTGCCTGTCGCCATCCTGATTGTTCCGGTAATCGCTATCGGATTGCTGCCGGCCCTCATCGCAGGGCCTGTTGTCGAGCGCACGGCGCTTGCCGTCGTGGGCCGCGCGCTGCCTGAATACACGCTCGCAATCTGGCATGGCATAACGCCGGCGTTGTTCATGAGCTTCATCGCTCTTGTGGGCGGGTTCGTGCTCTTTAAGAGCTATCGCTTCGCCAACGACCTTCGGCGTGTCTTTGCCGGACCAGATGCGAAGCGCATCTATGATGGTGCAATCTCCGCTCTTACGGCCGGCGCCCGCTGGGTCATAGAGACAACGCACAATGGATCACTACCGCGCTACGTCGGCGTCATTCTAAGCGTGATCGTCGCGGTCGGCTTTGTTGGCTTCTTGAACGCCCCACACGAGGCCGGCGCCCGAGCCATGATCCCCACATCGTTCCCCGCGCTCGTTTCCTGGGTCGTTCTTGCAGCGATCTGCATCGCCTTGCTCTTCTGGCACCGCGAGCGGTTGCTTGCCCTCATCCTTACGAGCGGCGTCGGGCTCATCGTCTCCCTCCTATTCATCCAGTTCTCGGCGCCCGACCTTGCGCTGACGCAGATCTCCGTGGATGTCGTAACGACGATCCTGCTTCTGCTCGCGCTCAATCTCCTGCCAAAGACATCGCCGGGCGAAACGAATACGGCTGGGCGCTTAGCCCGCGGCGGACTGGCTGCGGCCGTGGGGTTCGGGGCGGGCGCCCTCGCCTATGCCATCATGACGCGAGACTTCCAGACGATTTCCGACTACCACCTCGCCGAAGCGAAGCCCGAAGGCGGTGGCACCAATGTCGTCAATGTCATTCTCGTCGATTTTCGTGGCTTTGACACATTCGGCGAGATCATCGTCCTCGGCATCGCCGCCATCACCATCTTCGCTCTTCTCGACACGGCACTGCGCGGTGCGGCCGCTCGCACGCTCGACTCGATCCGCCATCCCGAGCAGAGCATGGACGCCCACCCTCTGATCCTCGTCGTGGCGACTCGCGTGCTGCTACCGCTTGCGCTCACCGTGGCAGTCTTCATCTTCATGCGCGGCCACAACGAGCCGGGTGGCGGTTTCATTGCCGGGCTAATCGTCGCCATTGCGCTCATCATGCAGTATCTAGCGAGCGGCTACGCTTGGGCCGCGCAGCGTGCCCGCATTGACAGCCAGGCGATGATTGGCGGCGGCATCGCGATCGCTGGCCTCACCGGGATAGCGTCTCTGCTCCTCGGCTGGCCGTTCCTCACCAGCACACACACATATATCGACCTACCGCTCGTCGGAGAAATCGAGATCGCATCAGCAATTGCTTTTGATCTAGGTGTCTTCCTCACCGTCGTCGGCGTCGTGATGGTGTCACTTGCCCAGATCTCGCGTGTCGAGGAGCGAGCCGAGCGTGAGCCCGTTCCCGAAGGACCGATCGACATCCCGTTGCGGCGCGGACGCATCGTCGGTTCGAACGACGGCACGCAGGAGAGCTGACGTGGAACTTCTCGTCGCCAGTGCTATCGGCATGATGACAGCAGTCGGGGTCTATCTGGTACTGCACCAGAGGACGTTCCCCGTCATCGTCGGGCTCACTTTGCTGTCCTACGCAGTGAACGTGTTCCTGTTTTCATCTGGGCGGCTCCTCGTGAACCGGCCGCCGATCATCACGGGCGCCGACGCCTACACCGATCCGCTGCCCCAGGCGCTCGTGCTGACGGCGATCGTGATCTCGTTTGGCATGACAGCACTGATCGTCGTGCTCGCGCTGCGTGGCTTCCTCGAAACCGAAACCGACACCGCGGATATTTTGACAGAGGACCTCGCGCCAGAAGCCGAGGCAGACAAATGACATTGGCGGGCACCCCATGACCAGCTGGATCATTGCCCCAGCCATTCTGCCCGCGATGACGGCTGCCCTTCTGATCTCGGCCTGGCGGCGGGACATACAGATGCAACGGCTCGTGTCTGTCGTCGCGACCTTGGCGCTACTCGGGATTGCGATCTTTCTCTACCACCTGGCCAGCGACGGCGAAGCTCGTGTCTATCGCCTGGGCGCTTGGCCTGCGCCATACGGCATCGTCCTCGTGCTCGATCGTCTGTCGGCCACGATGCTGCTGCTGACCTCGGCCCTTGCTCTCGCCGTCCTCGCTTACGCCGTGGCGGGCTGGGACAAGCGCGGGCGCCACTTCCACGCACTCTTTCAGTTCCAACTTCTCGGCTTAAACGGCGCCTTCCTCACGGGCGACATCTTCAACCTTTTCGTGTTCTTCGAGGTGATGCTGATCGCGTCCTACGGGCTGATGCTGCATGGGGGCGGCGCCCGCCGTTTGCGCGCCGGCTTCCAATATGTCGCCATCAACATAGTCGCCTCGGCGCTGTTCCTGATCGCGATAGGGCTGATCTATGGCGTCACCGGCACTCTCAATATGGCAGACCTCGCTGTGAAGGTGCCCCAGGTGGAGGTCGGCGACCAAGCGCTGCTAAAGACAGGCGCGTTGCTTCTGCTCCTTGTCTTCGCCATCAAGGCGGCATTCGTGCCCCTGCATTGGTGGCTGCCCGCAACCTACGCCGCCGCGTCGGCGCCCGTAGCCGCTCTGTTCGCCATCATGACCAAGGTTGGCGCCTACGCGATTATCCGCGTGTTTGGAACGATCTTTGGCGCTGATGCCGGAGCACTCGCAAACGTGGCGGTCCCTTGGATTCTACCGGCCGCCCTTCTGACGCTCTTCGTCGGAGCTTTGGGACTCCTGGCGAGCCGCACCCTGCTCGACCTCGCCTCGTTTAGTATCATCGCGTCAATGGGCACGTTGCTCATCGCTGTCGGCCTGTTCGACGTCGATGCCTTAACGACGGCCCTCTACTATCTCGTGCACAGTACGCTCGTGAGCGCCGCTCTTTTCCTGATCGTCGATCTCGTGTCGGAGCGTCGCGGGCAAACGCTCGACGCGCTCGTGCCGGCCAACCCAATCAGCCAGAGTCCTATGCTCGGCGCCCTCTTCCTTCTCACTGCGATTGCCGTCATTGGACTCCCACCGCTCTCGGGCTTCATCGGCAAGCTCATGGTCCTCAACGCGACGTATGAGAGCCCGCTGGCTTGGTTGATTTGGGCACTCGTTCTCGGAGCCTCCCTGATGATGACCATCGCATTCGCTCGCGCCGGCAGTATCATATTCTGGGCGGCCGATGGCAGGACCACAGGTCCCACATGGGCAAACGCCCGTGTCGAGCCTATGGTCGTTGTCGCCCTCTTGGTCGGCGCGAGTGCCATGCTGGCCGTATTTGCCGGCCCTGTCGTTGAGGCGCTCCACGCGACAGCCGAGCAGGCACTCGATCCGGCAGGCTATATCGACGCCGTGCTGGGTGGCGGTCAGGCCACCACACAGGCCCCGGGAGGATGACAATGTTCAAACGCTTGGTGCCCCATCCCCTTCTAACGTTGCTGATTGTTGTCGTGTGGATCCTGCTCAACGGCGTATCATGGGGGTCGGCCCTGCTCGGCCTCGTGCTGGGCGTCGCAATCCCAGGCATCACAAGCGCCTATTGGCCCGACAGACCCCGTATCAGAAGCCCGCTCATGATCGTCGAGTACGCGGCGATTGTTCTGTGGGACATCGTCGTGGCCAATTTCCAGGTCGCTTATCTGATCCTATTCCGCCGCGGCGACACACTCCGCTCGCGCTTCGTGACGGTCCCGCTCGACCTGAGAACGCCCGAAGCCATCACCGCGCTGGCCGGGACGATCACCATGACACCCGGCACGGTCAGCGCCGACCTCAGCGGCGACGGACGCGCGCTCCTCGTCCACTGCCTGGAGACCCACGATCCCGAAGCGACCGTGGCCACCATAAAGTCGCGCTATGAGACCAGACTACAAAGGATCTTCGAGACATGATCGCAACTGCTTCAATGGTCGCCCTGATCGCCATCGGTGCGGCAATGCTGTTGAATCTTTACCGCTTACTTGTTGGTCCGGACACACCGACACGTGTGCTCGCTCTCGACACGCTGACCATTAACGCGATCGCTCTCGTCGTGCTCGCCGGCATCTTCTACGACACGGCGATCTATTTCGAGGCGGCCTTGCTGTTCGCGATGGTCGGGTTCCTAACCACCGTCGCGTACTGCAAATACATGCTGCGCGGCAATGTGATGGAGTAGAGCGATGATCAGCGAAATTGCGATCACGGCCTTGATCTACCTCGCGGCGTTCTTCCTGTTCGTGGGCTCGTTTGGCCTCGCCAAGTTACCCAGTCTCATGCAGCGCCTGCATGGGCCCACCAAGGCGACGACTCTCGGCATTGGCTCGCTGCTGATCGCCTCGATGCTCTATTTTCTCTTGGAGCGCGGGGCTCTTTCCATTCACGAGCTTCTGATTACGACCTTCTTGTTCCTCACCGCCCCGGTGACCGCGCTTATGATCGCCAACGCCCACATCCTGCGCGATACGCGCAACCGCAAGAAGCTACCGCCCACGGGAGGCGCCGTCGGTTGGGCCGTGATCGACGGCCCGCCAGCGGAGCAGTCCGACCAGGATTGAGCCTAGCAATCAACACTGACGGGAGTGCAGCATGTTCATCGCCATGAACCGGTTCAAAGTGAAGAAGGGGTCCGAGCACGACTTCGAACAGGTGTGGTTGACCCGCGAGACCCACCTTGAGGATGTGCCGGGCTTTGTCGAATTTCAGCTGCTGAGAGGGCCCGAGCGCGACGACTACGTACTCTACGCATCGCACAGCCTGTGGCGCTCAGAAAAAGACTTCGAGGGCTGGACCCGGTCCGAAGCCTTCCGCAAGGCCCATGCGGGGGCCGGCGCCAACAAGCCGCTCTATCTCGGCCATCCCGAATTCGAGGGCTTCACCACGCTGCAAGGCATCAGCGCCGAGGGCGCTTAGACCACTCCGACTGTGTTGATCACCAGCGTTAGTCTCCGCCCGCCCCAGTCGACTTGCGCGTGATGTTGAACCTCGCCACGCCTTTGCGCGGCAGGAACATCTCCACGCAATTCCCCGGCCCGTCGGTAAACACCCAAGGGTGGGTGACATAGGTGTCGATCTGGTAGCGCTGTCCGGGATTGAGGTTCGCGTAGTTCACAAGATTGCCCTTGAAATCGACCCACATCACACTGCGATATTCGCCGCTCTTGTTGACGAAGGTGACGGTCACCGGCGCATTGGAGCTCTGCGACCGGACCTTGCCGAACTTTGCGCAGGACGCAGCCTGGGCATCGCTGACCGCCGCGACACTCAGCGCGGCCACGGCAATCATCGAAACGTACAACCTCTTAGACA
This sequence comes from Methyloceanibacter sp., assembly GCA_018067145.1. Lineage (GTDB taxonomy): Bacteria > Pseudomonadota > Alphaproteobacteria > Rhizobiales > Methyloligellaceae > Methyloceanibacter. The sequence continues at coordinate 465 of JAGPVD010000131.1, read as the reverse complement.
TCGTCTTCCCCTCAGCCCCCCCCGCGAAGCAGTGATCGGCGCTTATGACGATGGAGCGAGGCGGCGCCTTCGTCAATTCACCCGCGTTACTTCGACGAGATTGTCGCAGTAGGTCGGCGCGCGGCCGAGGGCCTTGTCAGAATAATTGAGTGTGAGCTGGGTGATCGGAGGTCGTCAAGACTCTCAGACCGCCAGCTGACGCCATTCCGCGACTACGGCAGCGCGGTTCTGTTTGAAGATGTCGCGGGGGTTGAGGTGACGGTCGAGGTTGAAGTGGTTGTGGATCGCGGCGTGGGTGGCGGCGAACTTTTGGAGAGTTTTCATGTCCCTGAACTGCGCCATCGCTCGTTCTCGTCGTCGGAATGGTTGGTGGGAATTCTCAGCCCGATTGTTCAGCCAAAGACCGCACTCCTGATCGGCAGCATTGCCGATGACTTTCATCGCTGAGCGGTACGAGCGAAGCCG
>JAGPVD010000121.1 GCA_018067145.1 Methyloceanibacter sp. | reverse complement strand
ACAAGACATGGCGTCCGGGTGAAATCGAACTAGTCGAGCAGCTGTAAACGATGCGATCTTCATTCTAGGCAATGTCGGCTTGGAAACATTAACACAACAGGTTCGTCAACTCGTCGCATCGTCAAATCTTCGGAGGGGAATGGAATGCGCTTAGGCTTCGGAAGTTTTGCTCTCTTGATCGTATTGCTCGCAATAGGAACGGAAACACCACGCGCGAAAGCCGCCGACGATGTTGTCCACGATGCCGAATACTACGTGTTGCGGGCGCAGCACGCCGAGCAATGGGCGGCGGATGATGCAGCCGTCGACGCCAGGCTCGCGGCATTCCGCGAGAGGAATGGCGGCAAGGCGCCCAACATCCTCTATATCCTGATAGATGATATCGGCTTTGGTGATCTGGGCATTCCGGAGCTGAACGCCATTCGCGGTTACAAGACCCCATCCATCAACCAGCTCGCCGACGAGGGCATGCGTCTGGTACGCATGTATACTGAGCCGTCCTGCACGCCGACCCGCGTCGCCTTCATGACTGGCCGGCAACCCCACCGCAACGGCATGGGCGATACCGCAGTGGATATTGCTGGCTTTGGGCTTGCGGAAAAGGAGGTCACCCTCGCCGAGTTACTGTCGGGCGCGGGTTACAACACCGTGCATATCGGGAAATGGCACATGGGTGATATTGCGGAGGCCTGGCCGACAAACCAGGGCTTTGATTTTGCCTCCTATCCGATCCACCAGCAGGGGCAGCTGACGATCTTCAACGATGACGCCGCCAATGAAGGGGTCTCCATCGGCATTGGCGAGAACAATTATGACAGCCGGTTCACGATGGACCGCACCTTCCGTCCAGACGCCTCGGCCATGGTGACCGTGGTGGAAAGCACCAAGGGCGGCCCGGTGCGCGAGGTGCATATGGAGCCGGGCGAACGCTGGACTCAGGCAAAATATGACGAGATGAACGACCGGTTCCAGCAACAGACGCTGGACAGCCTGCGTGATCTGGCGGGTAAGGGCGAGCCGTTCTTCCTGCAGTACTGGCCGGTTATCCCGCTCTACAATCCGCGTACGACCCGCGATACCTACACCACCCCCAATGGCGGCACCTATGTTGAGAGCATGAAACAGCTCGACGGCTGGATAGGTGAGATCATGGCGGAAATGGAAACCCTTGGCATCGCCGACAATACCATCGTCGTGGTCATGGGCGACAACGGCCATTTCACAAAATATTCGCCGGCCAGTGGCTTCACGCCGCTTATCTATCGCGGCGGCAAGGCGGATACCACTGAGGGCGGAGTACGGGTCGACGCATTTGTACGCTGGCCAGGCATTATCGAGGCGGATTCGATCGTCGGTGACATTGTTCAGGTGTCTGACTTGTTCACTACCCTGGCCCGGTTTGCTGGAGCGACTGACGGGATCCCGAGAGACCGGGTGATCGACGGTGTGGACCAGTCTGCCCTGATGCTGGAGGGCGAAACCCACGGCCGTCGGGACACGGTGATGATCTACTCCGGCAACTCCCTAAAGGCAGTGGTGAAGGAACAGTACAAACTCTTCGTGCCTGGCGCCGGAGAAAACCCGATCGGCGCCAAGTTCTATGACCTCTTCCGGGATACACGCGAGGAATGGCCGGTCTCCACTGAGATCGGGGCCTGGGGCGGTCAGGAGTTTGTCCGGGTAATTCAGCGCCATAAGAAACGCAAAGAGAAGTATCCCGATGAGGGCCCGGCACTTGGCCGGCCCTACGAGGGCATTGAGAATCTGCGCCCTGAATCGGTGGCTGCCGTCGAGGCTTTCCTGATGAAACAGGCGGCTCCCTTACAGTAACTGCGATCCCTGAAGGCCCTCGGGACTGCTCCGCTGCGCCCGACGGTCCCGGCGTCGCTTCAACCAAGCCGAGGTGTTGTCCCCCATCATGAGGAGGCAGGGCGTGAGCACGAGCGTCAGCAGGGTCGCGAATGACAGGCCGCCGGCGATAGCGCTTGAGAGCTGCGTCCACCATTGTGTGGACGGCGCGCCAATCGAGACATCCTGACCGATGATATCGATGCTGAGCCCGAACACCATCGGCATGAGGCCGAGAACAGTGGTGATGGAGGTTAGCAGAACCGGGCGCATGCGCTGGGCGGCGGTGCGCAGAATGGCTTCCACGGGCGGCAGCCCCTGCGTCTTCATCTCATTGTAGGTGTCGATCAGAATGATGTTGTTGTTCACGACGATTCCGGCGAGCGCAATGACGCCGATCCCGCCCATGACAATGCCAAATGGCTGACCGGTAACCAGCAGGCCCAGCATGACACCGGCGGTAGAGAAGATGATGGCGCTCAGCACCAGCCCAGTCTGATAGAAGCTGTTGAACTGCGTCACCAGGATCGCAGTCATGGCAAAGATGGCGATGACGAAGGCGTTGAGCAGAAAGTTTCCCGCCTCGCGCTGGTCTTCGTCTTGACCCTTGAAGCGGACGGTCACCGCCGGGTCGAGATCGGCCTTTGCCACGGCCGCTTTGAGCGCGCGCACCTGATCGTCGACCAACAGACCTTCGGCGACATCGGCCTTAATGGTAATGACGCGGCGGCTATCGGTGCGGTTCAAGTTACCTGTCTTTTGCGCTGGCTCGAAGCTCACGAAGTTGCCGATCGGCACTTGTCCCTTGCTGGTCGGCACACGGAGCCGTTTGAGCTGCTCCAGATTGCGTTGGGCGAGGGGGAAACGCAGACGGATGTCGACCTCCTCATCGGCATCATCGGGCCGGAACTCTGCGACTTTGATGCCGTTGGTCAACATGGTGACGGCATCGCCAAGTATGGCGACATCAGCGCCGTTGCGGGCCGCCTTCTCCCTGTCGATTTTGAGCCGCCATTCGATCCCGGGCAGCGGCCGGCTATCTTGCGCGTCAACGAAGCCGCCGATCTGCTGCATCATCAGACGCAGCTTCTCCACGGTCGCGGGCATCTTTTCCGGGTCGCGGGAGGTCACCTGCAGCTCCACCGGCTTGCCGGACGAGGGGCCACTCTTCTGCTTGCGCACTTCCAGGATCACGCCTGGAATATCGTCGGTGAGCTCGCGAACCTCTTGTAAGATTTTCGACGCGGGCGGCCTGGTGCGCCAATTGATGAACTCGAACTGGATGATGCCGACAACGTCCTCGGCCGAGCCCGTCTGCGACGGCTTGCCAGCTGCCCCAAGAGTCCTGGCATAAACCGTCTCAAAATAGGGGAGCGCCAAGAGGCGGCTCTCGACCTCGCGTACCACAGTGTCCATTTCCCGGATCGATAGATCGCCGCGCGCCCGCACCTGGACTTGCGCCAAGTCGGGTTCGACATCGGGGAAGAACTCGACGCCGCGCCCGAACATGCCGAACGCCACATAGGTGCCGATCAAAAGGGCGACGGCGATACCAAGTATTTTCGCCGGATGAGCGAGCAGGCGCTTCAGCGTTCTGAGATAGAAACCCGCCGGGCCCGTGATCTTGTCGAGATCGCCATCTTCGGCGGCTTTGATGGCTGCCAGCAACTTGCCGTCATCCTTGTTGGCGCGGCCGATGATGCCGCCGAGCACTGGAATGAACACTAGTGCCATGGCCAGCGACGCCGCCAGCGTCACGAGGACGGTGATTGGCAGAAACTTCATGAACTCTCCGACGACGCCCGGCCAGAACAGCAGCGGCAGGAACACCACCAGCGTCGTTGCCGTCGAGGCAATGATGGGCCAGGCCATGCGCTTGGCCGCCTCGGCATAGGCCTGCTTACGATCCTTGCCTTCGGCCATTTTCCGGTCGGCCAGTTCCACGGTGACGATGGCGCCGTCCACGAGCATACCGACCACAAGGATGAGGCTGAACAGGACAACGATGTTGAGCGTGAGGCCCATCCCGTAGATGACGAGGATGCCGGCGAGGAACGATCCGGGGATGGCCAGACCAACGAGAATGGCTGGCCGCAAGCCCATGGCCGCGACGATGACAATCATCACCAGGACGATTGCAGCGATCACATTGTTCTGGAGGTCTCCGAGCATGTCGCGGATATTCTCGGACTTGTCCTGCATGAAGGTGACATCAACGCCGGCCGGCCAGTTTGCGTGCTCCGCCATCACGACCGCGCGGACGCTTGCGATGGTCTCGATGATATTCGAGCCGACCCGCTTCTTAACTTCGAGCGCCAGCGCCGGCTTGTCGCTGACGCGGGCAAATCCTTGCGGATCCTTGTAAGTCCGGCGCACGGAGGCGACGTCAGTGAACTTGACTACGGTATTTCCGACGACCTTGACCGGGAGGTCGAGGACGTCTTTGACCTCCTCGATGACGCCCGGCACCTTCAGCACCATGCGGCCCGCGGCGGTTTCCAGCGCGCCCGCGGCCACCAGCCGGTTGTTACGCTGGACCGTGCTGAGCACGTCCGCGAAGGAGACGTTGTAGGTTTCGAGCACCATGGGGTCGACGATGATCTCCAGCAGCTCTTCTCTGTCGCCGCCGATATCGACTTCGAGCACGCCACCGAGGCCTTCGATTTTGTCCTCCAGATCGCGGGCGATGTTCACCAGTGTGCGCTCCGGCACATTGCCGGACAGGCCGACGGTGAGCACAGGAAACAGCGCTACGTTGACCTCGTGGACGCGCGGCTCGTCGGTGTCGGGTGGCAGCTCGGCCTTGGCGATGTCCACCTTCTCGCGCACGTCCTGGAGCGCCCGATTGGCGTCGAAGCCTGCATCGAATTCGAGCGTGACCGAGCCGTGACCCTCGGAGCTGACAGCGCGCATCTCCTTGATGCCCTCGATGGACTGAAGCTCCTTTTCCATCGGACGGATGAGTAGCCGCTCAGAGTCCTCCGGCGAGATGCCCTCATAGGTCATCGAAACGTAGATGGTCGGAATCGGAATATCGGGCTCGGATTCCTTGGGTATCGACAAATACGCGACCGCTCCCATGACGATGATCATGACAAAGGCCAGCGCCACCGTGCGGGTGCGCGAGAACGCTGCGTCTATGAGGGCGTTCATTGCGCGGCCGTCAGGTCTTTGATGCTGTTCGAGGGAACAAGAGCGGCGGCTTCCTGCGACGCGTTGCCTTGCTCCTCGGCGACCTGAACCTCTTCGCCGATCTGAACGAAGCCGTGGCCAAGAGTGATGATGCGCGCGTGGGCCGGCAGCCCCGTGATCCATGCGCCGGAGACATCCGACAGCACGATCGTGGCGGTGTAGAAGGCAACCTCGTTGTCCTCGTTGACAGTCTTGACGCCGAGTTTGCCTTGGTCATTGAGCGACAAGGCCGCTGGCGACACGAAATGCGCCATCACCGATCCCGTGGGAATCTTCGCCTCGGCGCTGATGCCCGAGGGGATCTCTCCGTCAGAATTGGGAAGCTCGACCTCGACGCGGAACGTGCGGGTGTCCTCGTCGGCGCGGGGGGAAACATAGCGAATTTTGCCGTCGCGCTGTTGCCCGGTGGCGAATGTCAGGGAGGCGGGCTGGCCGACCTTGAGACCGGAGATGTTCTGCTGGGTGATCCTCAGGCTGACGACCAGCGGATCATTGTCGACGATGGTCGCCACCTCGCCGTTCACGTCGACATAGGTGCCGAGCTCGATCGGGCTCGAAAGCACAACGCCTTCGAACGGGGCTTTGATCTCGATCCGCTCAAGCTCAATGCGTGCCTCTTCCAGCTCGGCCTTCGCCGTCTGCAGGGACGAGAATGTCTGGTCCGACTGACGCTGGGTCTGATAGCCCTTCTTGCCGAGCGTTTTGGACGCCTCGAAGGCGCTCTGCTGCTCGCGCACGCGGGCCTCGGCGCGGTCGATGCGCGCCTGCCGGTCGTTGGACTCCAGTCTGGCAATGACATCGCCGGCAGCCACTGTGGCACCCTCGTCAGCCAGAATTTCGTCGACCTGGCCGGTGGTTTCGGCGCGGATCGTGACTGTGCGGTTCGGCTCGGCCTGTCCTTGGGCGACGATATATTTCTCCACCGATTTGGCCTCTTGGGTCCGGATGGAGACGGTCATCGGCGCGACAACGGCGGCGACAGCTGGCGCGTCGGGTGTCACCTTGCTGGAGGACTTGATGAAATGGCCGCCGAGTACCCACGCGGCGAGGCCAAACGTGAA
>JAGPVD010000094.1 GCA_018067145.1 Methyloceanibacter sp. | reverse complement strand
GTACGGGGCGAAGTGGAAGCCTATGGCGCGGGGCTCATTGACAAGCCCGAGATCCTCGTTCTGTCCAAGGCCGACGCCGTGCCGAAGGACGAAATGAAAAAGAAAGCGCGCGCCTTGAAGAAGGCTGCCGGTGTTCAACCTCTCATCGTTTCCGCTGCGACGGGCGAGGGCGTGCCGGAAGTACTGCGCGCCCTCGCCGTCGAGATCGAGGCGATACGCGCCACTAAACGGGATGAGCCGGTGCGGGAGGCGACGGCAACACCGCGAGGCTGGAATCCATGAGACAGGAATGGATTTCCGCCAAGCGCATCGTCATCAAGATTGGCTCGTCGCTTCTGATCGATACGGAAGCGGGCACGCCAAAGACTGAATGGCTCGACGCGCTGGCCGACGACATCGCGAAGCTGCACGCTGATGGCAAAGAGGTGATCGTCGTTTCCTCTGGCGCCATCGCGCTCGGCCGGAATGCACTCAAGTTGCCCAAAGGCAGGCTCAAGCTCGAGGACAGCCAGGCCGCCGCCGCCGCCGGTCAGGCTGATCTTGCGCATGCCTATGGCGGTGCGTTCCGCAAGTGTGGCCTCGTGGCGGCGCAGGTGCTGCTCACGCTTGGCGACACGGAAGAGCGCCGCCGCTACCTCAATGCGCGCAGCACCATCACGACGCTGCTGAAGCTCGGCGCCGTGCCGGTGGTGAACGAGAACGACACGGTGGCGACCAACGAAATTCGCTATGGCGACAACGACCGGCTCGCCGCGCGCGTCGCTTCGATGATGAGCGCCGATTGTCTCGTGCTGCTGTCTGATGTCGATGGTTTTTACACCGCGCCTCCGGGCTCATCTTCTGATGTGCGGCGGCTTGATGAGGTGGTGGAAATTTCGCCCGAGATTGAGGCGATGGCGGGCGATGTCGGCTCCGACCTCTCGCGCGGCGGCATGGTCACCAAGATCGAGGCAGGGAAAATCGCGGTCCAAGCCGGCACGCATATGGTCATCGCCAGCGGTAAGGGACTGAACCCGCTTCACGCCCTCACGACAGTGGGCATTGCCACGTGGTTCTTGGCGCATTCCGACCCCGTGACGGCGCGCAAGCGTTGGATTGGCGGCACGCTTGAACTGCGGGGCGTGGTCACCGTGGATGACGGTGCAGCGGCCGCGCTCGCGTCCGGCAACAGCCTGCTGCCTGCCGGCGTAATCAGCGCCGAAGGACGCTTCGACCGTGGCGACGCTGTGGCGATCCATAGCCGCGACGGCGTTGAGATCGGCCGTGGTCTCGCGGCCTTCGGACAGGTTGAAGCCGAAGCTATCATCGGCCGCAAGAGCAGTGAAATCGCAGATATTCTCGGCTACGTTGGCCGTCCCGAACTGATCCATCGCGACGACATGACCCTGAACCGTAAAGGCTAGAGTTTCCTATGTGCCTTCCCGCCCAGAACCCCGAAGAGACCATTGAGCCGATGATGCTCTATATGGGCAAGCTCGCGCGCGAAGCAGCCGGCGAGCTTGCCCTTGCTTCGACGGATGCGAAGAACGGCGCGCTCGGGCGCATGGCCGCGGCGCTTGAAGCTGGCGCCGAGAAAATTCTCATGGCGAATAGCCAGGACATTGAGGCTGCCAAGAAGAAGGGGCGCGATGCGGCCTTTCTCGACCGGCTGCGCCTTGACGCTTCGCGCGTCGCCGCCATGGCGACAGGCTTACGCGAGATTGCCAAGCTGCCTGATCCGGTCGGCGATACCATCTCGTCGTGGACGCGACCTAACGGGCTTGAAATTTCCCGCGTGCGCGTCCCGCTAGGGGTCATCGGCATGATCTACGAGAGCCGCCCCAATGTGACGTCGGACGCGTCGGGGCTCTGCCTCAAGTCGGGCAACGCCGTGATCTTGCGCTCAGGCTCGGAGAGCTTTCTGACCTCGCTCGTCATCTCCAATATTTTGACCGAGGCGATCACCGCGTCTGGGCTGCCGGCGGCGGCGATCCAGCTTGTGCCGAGCGTGGATCGTTCGGCGGTCGGTTTCATGCTTGGCGGGCTCGGTGGCGCCATCGATGTCATCGTGCCGCGCGGCGGCAAGAGCCTCGTGGAACGCGTCCAAGAAGACGCACGCGTGTCGGTCTTCGCCCATCTGGAAGGCGTGTGCCACGTCTATGTGGACAAGGGCGCCGATCTCGACATGGCGAGGGACATCGTGGTCAACGCCAAGATGCGGCGCACCGGAATTTGCGGCGCGGCGGAAACGTTGCTGGTGGACCGAACTATCGCGTCCACCAGTCTCGTGCCGTTGGTGGACGCGCTGATCGAGGCGGGCTGTGAAGTGCGCGGCGACGATGAAACCCAAAGTGCTGACGCGCGCGTGAAGCCTGCAACCGACGAAGACTGGGCGACGGAATATCTTGCGCCGATTATGTCGGTGAAGCTGGTCGATGGCCTCGACGAGGCGGTTGCGCATATCGAGCACTATGGATCGCAGCATACCGACGCGATTGTCACGAATGACCAAGACGTCGCGCGCGCCTTCCTCGCCCGCGTCGACAGCGCCATCGTTCTGCATAACGCCTCGACCCAGTTCGCCGATGGTGGCGAGTTTGGCATGGGGGCGGAGATCGGCATTGCCACGGGCCGCTTTCATGCGCGGGGGCCCGTCGGGCTAGAGCAACTCACCACGTCAAAATATGTGGTGCGCGGCACGGGCCAGACACGGCCTTGAGCAAGGACCAGCCAACGCATCTCAAACTTCCCATGGCTGCGCCCGGCATGTGCATCGGGCTGCTCGGTGGCTCGTTCGATCCGTCGCACGAGGCCCATCGCGACATTAGCCTGACGGCACTGAAAAGGCTCGGTCTCGATCAGGTGTGGTGGCTGGTGACGCCCGGCAACCCTTTGAA
>JAGPVD010000115.1 GCA_018067145.1 Methyloceanibacter sp. | reverse complement strand
AAGGCAAGAGAAGTGACTCGTCCTCTCCAAGGTGGATTTGCCAAAGGATAGACAGGGCACTACCCGCCTTTGCGCTCCACGGAGCGTCCTTTTCGATGATCCCCCACCACAAAATGTTGACCCCCAAATGCCGCCCGAGAGACTTTCGCGTCCGGAACCGTCCAGGTTCGGCACAAAAGCGTCTCTGTGTTTTCCGAACCGGTTAGCCAGGGAAAAATAGGGCGGATTCCGTAGGAAAATGAGCGACCCTGTTAGGATTATTATTGTTCCATATAAATTGCTTAGAGTGTGGCTGTGCTGCCAGTCCGGAGCGAACGGCTCTCTGCGTGCCAATTCCCTGATACACGGGAAAATACAGGGAAATTTCCCGGATCTAGCCGCGAAGGCGAGAAGACGGCTCGGTTTTCCGACTATAAGTCAGCTACTTACACCCAAATTCCCTACGCATCCGAACAGGGAATTTTGTGGAGCTAACAGGGAATTGTTTCCCGCAGAGCAGTGAATAATTCAGCTAATCAATGCGGATGGGGTTTTCGGTACACACACGGAGCCTATGCGTTGTCGCGAGTGTCTCAAGGCGCGCGTGGCTGCTAATTCCGCTTGAAGCTAGGCCCCTCCTCTCTCCTGGAGCGTAAATGGATATGACGAAAACCATGGTTAGCTCGGGGTCCGACGAAGCGACCATCGCGGCGGTGATATTCGACATGGACGGCGTCGTCACGAAATCCATGCGCGCTCACTTCGCCGCCTGGAAAGAAGTTTTCGACAAATTCCTAGAGCAGCGCGGCGAGCACGCCGCACCGTTCACCCTTGAGGACTATTTCGCTCACGTCGACGGCGTGCCGCGGTTCGATGGCATAAGGCGCTTTCTCGCCTCCCGCTTCATTGAACTGCCCGAGGGCGCGCCCGACAGCCTCGATTGGAATACCGTGCACGGCCTCGGCAATCGCAAGAACCAACGCTTCCTAGCGTGGCTCGGAGCGAACACGGTGCCTACATACAAAGATACCCTTGATCTGATCCATGCCCTCAAGTCGCGCGGGATCAAAGTTGGTGTGTTCTCGGCAAGCCGCAACGCCGAGCGCGTGCTGGCGAGCGCGGGCGTCGTCAGCCTGTTCGACGCCAAGGTGGATAAGATCGACGCGGAAACGCTCGATCTTGCGCCGAAGCCCGACCCTGCCATGCTTGTGGAGACCGTACGGCGGCTCGGCGAGGCACCGGCGCACGCAATTGTGGTCGAGGACGCGGTCTCTGGCGTGAAGGCTGGCGCCGCGGCCGGGTTCAAGCACGTGATCGGTATCGACCGCGAGCAAGCGGATGATGGCGCCCATGCCCGCGCCTTGCGCGCAAGCGGCGCCGATCTCGTGACGCGCGACCTTAGAGACATCCTCAGCCTCTGTCTGGCCGGCGACCGCATGCAGCAGCCACAATGAACGAATGGCTCCTCATCTACGACGGCTACGAGCCGGAGAACGAAGGTCTCCGCGAGGTTCTGTGTGCGCTCGGCAACGGCTATATCGTGTCGCGCGCGGCGGCGACGGACGCGAGCGCCGACGACATCCACTACCCCGGCACCTATCTCGCCGGCGGCTACGATCGCCTGACCACGGAGCTCGAAGGCCACCAGATCGAGAACGAGGATCTCGTCAATCTGCCCAACTGGCTGCCGCTCGCCATGAAGATGGGCGACGACGATTGGATCATCCCCGACCGGGTGGAGTTTCTCGCCTATCGGCAAGAGCTCAACCTGAGAGACGGCGTGCTCTCGCGCAGCTTGCGCTTTCGCGATTCCGCCGGCCGGGTCACGCGCTGGGACGAGGAGCGGATCGTCTCCATGGACAACCAGCACCTCGCAGCACTCGCCGTGACCGTGACGCCCGAGAACTGGTCGGGACCAGTCACCTTTCGCTCAGGCCTCAATGGTGGCGTGACCAATTGGGGCGTGCCGCGTTACCGCAAGCTCAACGGCCATCACCTCGAGACTGTCGATTGCGGCGTCGATGACGGCACGATCCTCACCCTGCGCAGCCGCATGGTGCAGTCGCGCCGCGAGATCGCGCTCGCCGCGCGGACCCGCGTCGAGATCGATGGCGAGGCGATCGCGCCCACTCGCGCCGACGCGCACGACGATGTGGCGAACGCCGAGTATGATTGCGAAGCCCAAGAGGCCTGCCCAATCCACATCGAGAAGACCGCCGCCTATTTCAACACGAAGGACTTCGCCGCCTCCGAGCCACAGCTGGAGGCGGTGAAGCTCGTCCGCCGCGCAGGCCCCTTCGCGGAGCTCCTGCAAGCGCAAAGCCTCGCGTGGCGTGAGCTCTGGGAGCAGTGCGATATCCGCGTCCGCACCACGCGGGACGGTTCGCAGCTCAAGCTCAGGCTGCACATCTTCCATCTCTTGCAGACGGCCTCGCCCCACTCCATCGGCATGGATGTGGGCGTGCCGCCACGCGGCTGGCATGGCGAGGCCTATCGCGGCCATATCATGTGGGACGAGCTCTTCATCTTCCCCTATCTCAATCTGCGCATGCCGGGAGTGACGCGCGCGCTGCTCAACTATCGCTACCGCCGGCTCGATGAGGCCCGCCGGGCCGCGCGCGACGTGGGCCTCAAAGGGGCGATGTTTCCCTGGCAGAGCGGATCAAACGGACGCGAGGAGAGCCAGCGCATCCACTTGAATCCCATGTCCGGGCGCTGGATCGCCGACAATTCCTGGCGGCAGCGGCATATCGGCGCCGCCATTTGCTACAATGTCTGGCAGTATTTCCAGGCCACCGAGGACTGCGACTTCCTCGTCGACTATGGCGCCGAGCTGTTCTGTGAAATCGCCCGCTTCTGGTCGAGCCTCGCCAAGCGAAGGGACGACGGGCGCTACGACATCGACGGGGTTATGGGGCCCGACGAGTTTCACACCGCCTATCCCGATGCCGATCCGGCCACCCAAGGCGGCCTCAAAAACAACGCCTACACCAACATCATGGTGTCTTGGCTCCTGGTGCGGGTATTCGACGTTCTCGATCTCATCCCCAGCGACAAGCGGCGGCAGCTCTGCGAACGGCTGGACCTTAAGGAGGATGAGTTAGAACGTTGGCGGGACATCAGCTGCAGTCTCGTGATCCCGTTCCACGATGACGGTATCATCAGCCAGTTCGAGGGCTACGACGCGTTGCAAGAGTTCGATTGGGACGGCTATCGCCAGAGGTTCGGCGATCTCCAGCGTCTCGACCGCATCCTCGAAAAGGAGGGGGACGACCCTAACCGCTACAAGGCCTCGAAGCAGGCTGATGTCTTGATGATTTTCTACCTGTTCAGCCGCGAGGAGATCGAAGAGATCTTTCACCGCCTCGGCTACCCGTTCTCGCCGGACCTAATCTTCAAGAACGTGCAGTACTACACGCACCGTACGTCGCACGGCTCGAGCCTCAGTTGGGTCACCCATGCCTGGGTGCTGGCGCGGGCCGACCGCCAGCGATCCTGGCAGCTCGCGCAAACGGCGCTCTCAGGCGACATCGCCAACATTCAGGGTGGCACCACGCGGGAAGGCATTCATCTCGGCGCCATGGCCGGGACGGTCGATCTGATCCAGCGATGCTATTCGGGCATCGAGATGCGGTCCGGCGTGCTCACGCTCAATCCGCGCCTGCCCGACGAGGTCCTCCAGATGAACGCGACCCTGCGCTATCGCCGTCATACTCTGGACGTTGAGATCACCCAAGATCGCTTGACCATTTCGAGCCGAGTTATGACCGCCCATCCAATTCTCATTGCCTACCGCGAGCACAGCCGTGAGCTCAGCCCAGGGCAATCCTTCACCTTCGAGCTCGTGGAGGAGCGCAAGATCGATCGCCCCGCCCGCGAGCGCGCCCAGGAGCGAGCACGAAAAGAGCGCATCGGCGGCGGACCTGAGGACGAGGCCGCATGAGCGATCACGCGGACTTTGTTCTGCCGCTCTCGGCGCTCCGGCGCGGCGATGTCGGGCGCATCGGCGGCAAGAACGCCTCGCTCGGCGAAATGATCGGCTCCCTCAAAGAGGCGGGCATCGGCGTGCCCGGCGGTTTCGCCACTACAGCCGCCGCCGGCATTGTCAGACAAATCTAACCGGGCGTGCGAAGGGTGCTGATCTGAAGCGTTCAGGCTGCAAGCTGACGCCACTCAACCAGGGCGGCAGAGCGGTTCTGTTTGAAAATATCGCGACGGTTGAGGTGACGGTCCTTATTGAAGTGGTTGTGGATTGAGGCATGGGCGGCAGCAAACTTCTGGAGAGTTTTCATGTCCCTG
>JAGPVD010000114.1 GCA_018067145.1 Methyloceanibacter sp. | reverse complement strand
CATTCACTTGAGCCCGATGCCGCGAATTGAGCGCGGCCACCTCTTGTCGAAACGCGTCCTCGGCTATGTAAACTGGCATCGCGGACGCAAGCACATGCATCGGCGCGACATCCTCGACATGCTCACCCGCGATCTCATCGCGCAGAAACCCGACCACATCGCCGTCACCGGCGACCTCGTTAATCTCGGCCTACCGGAAGAATATCTGCGCGCCGCGAAGTGGCTGCGTCATCTCGGGACCCCGGAACTCGTCACGGCGATCCCCGGCAATCACGACGCCTATGTACACATGCATCCCGACACCAGCACGGGTCATTGGCGCCCCTATATGGAGTCGAACGACGCGGGAGAGGCCCTGCAGTCCACACCAGAGGGTGGCTTTCCCTTCGTGCGCCGGATCGACGACATTTGCATCATCGCCCTGTCCACCGCTGTCCCGACAATGCCGTTCATTGCCGCAGGGAGCCTTGGCAAGGCGCAGCTTGAATATTTAGCAAAAGCTCTCGACCGGCTCGGACGCGAAGGCTTATTTCGAGTCGTTCTGATCCATCATCCGCCTCTCCCCGGTCAAGCTGGCTGGCGGCGAGGATTGCGCGACGCGCCCAAACTTCAGGACGTCTTGAGGACCCATGGCGCCGAACTTGTGCTGCATGGTCACAATCACAGGCAGTCGGTGCACGAACTTGAAACGGTCTCGGGACCAGCAGTCATTGTCGGTGTGCCGTCAGCGTCTGAGGCCGTCGACGGGCCCACTCGTGGCGCCCGGTATAACGAGTACAATATCGAGCGCGCCGGCAATGGCTGGTATGTGGAAATGGTAGGCCGCGCGGCGGCGAGCCCCGAACAAGTCTTGGAGTGTGAACGGCGCGTGCTTAGGGAACGCTGAGCCAGACAGCCGCGAACAAGCCCGCCGCACCAGTCAGCAACCCGACGACGAAGGCCGAGAGCACCACGCCCATGCGGGGGGCCGAAGTCTCCGTCTGCATGACGATGTTCTCTCGCGGACTGGGCTCCAGCAACGCCGTCTCCAACCGCTGCCGCCGCACAATTTCGCGCGCCATGTGATCGGTAATGCGATCGGCCATGTCTGCAACATTGATCGTGCTGAACAACGTGCGCCGCCCGCTCTCGCTATTGCGGATAAACAGGTAGGCTCCGGAGCCGTCATCAATCGCCACATAGGTAAAGAGATCGATCCACAGCCGCGCCGGGCGGCTGGGAACAAGCGCCAGGTTAAACCTGTCGTCCTGCGCCGGAATGTCGGCGAACACAGTCTCAAGTTCAGCTTTGAGCAGCTCGAGCCGGGCGATCTCGCCATCGCGGCGATCCGCGGTGAGGTCGATACGCTCGGCCTCGTCGAGGCGCGCGTTGTGGATTGCCTCGCGCAGAGACCGGCTTGTCGCCGGTCGCGCTATGGCTTTGACGTTCTGCTCCATAGTCTGGACGCCCCTAGCCGTTTGTTTGCGATGATTAAGCATAGCCCGCCAAGCGGCAGAATTGCGACCGAAATTGCCTCTCGAAATCCGCCGAAAATTGGTGAGGCTATCGGGCCGCCAGCACGACGGACGCCCGGGCATCGTCGAACCACTTGTCGATGGCCGTGTCGACGCTATCCTCCAGCCCCGACTTCCACGCAAGAATAGTGGCGTCGAGCGCCTCTTCGTTGGCCGCGACGAAACTCTCGCGGTTGACCGCCTCGTTGGCTTCGTTCGCCAGATAATCGACCACCGTGCCGATCATGACGCCGATTGCCGCCCCCACCACTTGCCCGCCCACGGGGTGAATAAACGTGCCGGCGACGGCCCCTGGCTCGGCCAGGGCAAGCCGCGTCCCGAGAGACGTGGCGAAGCGCTGCGACAACTGTCCGAAGCTGCGCGCGAGAATGCTGTTAAGGGCCGGGCCAAGCGCGAGCGCGCCGACCGTGCCCCCAGCCGCCGCGGTCCCGACGCCGACCACGCCGTCGAATGCGCGATCTTCCATGAGATAGACCGGCGCTTTCCATTTCTGCGCATCCCAATCGAGCGTGACATTGGTCATGGGCGTTGCCGTCGGAATGTCTTCCAGATGGCTCGTGTGCTTGGCGAGAAACAGTTGGAGCCGCATGTCGCCATTGGCGATCACCCGCCGATAGCTGTCATGGGCATGCCGAGCCGTTTGCTCGACACCCTGAGCGATGGTCTCATCGCGAATCTCGGGCTTCAGCACTTGCTCTGTGTAGTTCCGCAAAAAATAGTCCTTCACGTCCGCATCTATGGCCTCGGTGAGAGACTCATATTTGCCGGTCTCGAAGAAGCGCGTGACCGCCGACGAGATCGTTTCCGACAGCACCACATAAGAGCGCTTCCAAGCGAAGAACCAATCGGCATAGGCCGAGATGGTCTGCTCGCGGTCACGGAAGGCCAGCGCGAAGCTGCGGTCGAGGTCCTGGTGCGCCACCCCCTTGATGCGCGCGCGCTCCTCGTCGAGCATGAGGATGGTGGCGTTGACGAATTTGTCCGTCTCGGACTTGCTCGCCACCACCTTGTGCAGACTGCCGTCTACGTCTCTGACAACAAGGTCGACAGCATCGGGCGGCAAGCTCTTGC
>JAGPVD010000187.1 GCA_018067145.1 Methyloceanibacter sp. | reverse complement strand
CTTCGCAGTCGCCAACCACTCGGATGCTTCCGCTTCAAACTCGGCGGCGGTCATGCCGGAGTGCGTCGCCACGACAATCTCCATCAGGCCCTTCATTCCCGATGCGCCGACGGTTTTCATGTCGCCTTCAAGTAGCGCCTTGAACGGCTGCGTGGTCTTCCACTCCGGGTGCTGCGGCGCCAGCTCCTTCACACGCTCGAACGCGAAGAGCATCTGCGTGTACATCGGATATTCCACCCACAGTGTGCCGTCGTGGTCGAAGACAGCGATACGCTCGGCCGGCTCTACATAGTCCTTGCCGTTCTCGTTCGTTACCGCCGCAACGAACTCCTGAATCGCCGTCTTCGCCGTCCCGCCAGTCCACGAAGACAGCGGATCGGCGGCGTTTGCGACTGAGCAGATGCAGATCGCGACAGTCGCGACGAATCCGGACAGAAGAAAACGAAGTTGGGACGTGCGAAGGGGGAAGGCCAAGCTCATGTTTTTGATCCAGTGTAAAAGTGGGTGCGCCGAAGCACACCCACCCGATGAGATTACGATTTAGTTAGCGCGCGCTCGAGCTTCTTTACTGGCGCGTCCCAGCTAGAAAATCGTCAAGGTTCTTCATCAACTGATCGACGCCAAATGAACCCACGGCCTGGCTGGGTGGATAGTCTTTGAATGTTTGGAGATACTGCGCGGTGACAACACCTGCGGGAACCACCGTCCACAGCTTCTCGCCCCACCATTTTCCGTACATCATCGATTCGCTCTGATAGCGCTCCCACGGGTCGGCGCGCAGGTTAGTCATGATCGGTACATTGGTTGAAGCTTCATGACCGGTGAACAGGTTGCCCTCGATCGTCTTGAAGGTGATTTTCCAGGGGCCGTAGCGTACAGCCATGAGATCGCCGCTGTCGCTCCAGTAGAAGAAATCTTTCCGCGGCGCCTCGGCCACGTCACCCTTGAAATGAGGCATGAAGTTATAGCCGTCCAGGTGGTTCTTGAACTTCTTGTCGCCTACCTTCATTCCCTTCAGGAGCTTGTCTTTTACCTTCGGATCGCCGCCGGCAGCCACCAATGTCGGCATCCAGTCCTCGGCGGACATGATGTCATTGTAGATGGTGCCGGGCTTGATGACTCCGGGCCATTTTGCGACCATCGGCACGCGGAAGCCGCCTTCATACGTGGTGCCCTTCTCACCCCGGAAGGGATGATTGCCGCCGTCTGGCCAGGTGAAGACCTCAGCGCCGTTATCGCTGGTGAAGAGGACAATGGTATTGTCGGCAATACCGAGATCGTCCACCTTCTTGAGCAGTTTTCCGACCAGATCGTCGAGTTCCATCATGGCGTCGGCGTAGAGGCCAAAGCCACTTTTGCCCTCCCACTTGTCAGACAGATGCGTCCAGACATGCGTGCGCGTAGTGTTGTGCCAGAGGAAGAACGGCTTGCCGGCCTTGACCGAGCGTTCCATGAAGTCATTCGAGCGGCGCACCAGCTCTTCGTCGACATTCGTCATGTCAAACTTCGCCTTCGGGTCCATGTTCGGACCGGGAGGCAGCGGGCCGCCATCTTTGATCGTCTGCTTGCCTACCTTGCCCCAGCGCGGATCGGTCGTGGAGTCGTTCTTGCTGGTGGCTCTGGTGTCAACCATGTTGCGAGGACCGAACTTCTCGTGAAAAGCGGCAGTCTTCGGGTAGTCGTCTTCGTACGGCTCCTCCATGGCATTGAGGTGGTAGAGGAGGCCGTAGAACTCGTCGAAGCCGTGTACGGTAGGCAAGTACTCGTTGCGGTCACCGAGATGGTTCTTCCCGATCTGCGCGGTGGCATAGCCGTGTGGCTTGAGCAGCTCGGCAATCGTGGGGTCCGAGTCCTGAAGCCCCTGTTTGGCGGCCGGCATGCCGACCTTCGAGAGGCCCGTGCGAAACGGTGTCTGCCCCAGGATGAACGCGGCACGGCCGGCCGTGCAGGATTGCTGCGCATAGTAGTCGGTGAATAGCGCGCCTTCATTGGCGATCCGGTCGATATTCGGTGTTCTGCCGCCCATCATTCCGCGGTGATACGCGCTGACGTTCCACATGCCGACATCGTCCGTCATGATGACGAGAATGTTGGGTTTTTTATCCGCGGCCTGGGCCTGCAACGGCGCTCCGAGCGAAACCAGAATACCCAAGCATGCAATCAGGCACGACGCTGTTAGCACTCTCAGCAGATTCATCGTTTCTCCTCCCTCTTAAGTTGCCTTTTGCGCAGGCGCCTCTGATGATCACGAGGACAACGCTGCCGTATGTCACCACGCCCAACCTCGGCCCTAGCGTCGGTCGCCATGACGGCCTTGGCGACCTCGTTTTTCTAGGCTTGGTGCTCCCGAAGTTAAAGACCGAAGGCTTGACGATCGGAATTGGGCCGACGATCACGTTCCCAACAGCGACCAGTGACTTCACAGGAGCCGGCAAGTGGCAGGCCGGTCCGTCCTTTCTCGCTATCAACACGCAAATCCCGAAGTTCCAGTATGGCATTCACGAGGTCGGCGGTTCGATCCCGCCTGGCTCCACCAAAACAGCAAACAATTACATACGCTTATTATGCAGCACCAAGCCGCCCGGGCGGGTCGTCGTTATCATGTCCGCATAGATGACGTCTCAT
>JAGPVD010000096.1 GCA_018067145.1 Methyloceanibacter sp. | reverse complement strand
GCGTTGCTCGAGGACAAGAGCGACGTCCCTGAAACGGCGGTGCTGCATTTTCCAGGTGGGCTAAAGGACTTCCTCGCCACCCGCATTGAAGGTCTAGCCACGGTCACCAACGACGCCTTTGCCGGACGTGTCGAGAAGGCCGAGGGTCATGGCTCCGTCGAATGGGCGATCTCTTGGGTGAATGCCGACGGCTTTATCAGCTCCTACTGCAACACTGTGCCCACGCCCGATGGCGGTACCCATGAAGCGGGATTGCGCGCCGCGCTGACCAAAGGCATCCGCGCCTATGGCGAACTCACCGGCGCCAAGCGCATGGCACAGGTGACTGCGGACGACGTGCTTGGCACGGCGGCGGCCATGCTTTCTGTGTTCATTCGCGAGCCGGAGTTTCAGGGCCAGACCAAGGATCGGCTGTCGACCCAGGAGGCGACCCGCATCGTTGAGAACGCGGTCCGCGACGCCTTCGATCATTGGCTTACCGGCAACCCCAACCAGGCTAACCGCTTGCTCGATTGGGTGGTCGATCGCTCCGAGGAGCGCTTGCGCCGCCGCAAAGAAAAAGAAGTCGGACGCCAGACGGCAACACGGCGTTTGCGCCTTCCAGGAAAACTCGCCGATTGCTCGGCGAGCGGCTCGACTGGAACCGAAATTTTCATCGTCGAGGGCGATTCGGCCGGTGGCTCTGCCAAACAGGCGCGTGACCGTGCGACGCAAGCCGTGCTGCCGTTGCGCGGCAAAATCCTCAACGTGGCCAACGCCAGTTCGACCAAGCTCGGCGAAAACCAGCAGCTCAACGATCTGATCCAGGCGCTCGGCTGCGGCACGGGCACGCGCTATCGCGAAGAGGATTTGCGCTACGAGAGGGTGGTGATCATGACAGACGCCGACGTGGACGGTGCGCATATCGCCTCATTGCTCATCACGTTCTTCTACCAGCAGATGCGCGAGCTCGTAGAAGGTGGACATCTCTATCTCGCGGTGCCGCCGCTCTACCGCTTGAGCCAAGGCGCCAAGACCTTCTATGCGCGCGACGACGCCCATAAGGACGCGCTGATGGCGTCTGAATTCAATGCGCGCGGCAAGATCGAAATCTCACGCTTTAAGGGCTTGGGGGAGATGCTTCCGAAGCAGCTCAAAGAGACGACCATGAACCGGTCGATCCGCACCCTTCTCCGCGTCGAGGTCGACGAGGATCGAAACGCGACCGCCAAAGTCGTCGATCAGCTGATGGGCAACAAGCCGGAAGCGCGCTTCCGCTTCATCCAGGAACGCGCGGAATTCGCCGCACCCGACGCGCTGGATATCTAGGCCTCGGCTGATTAGATCCAACGTGGCACCCGCGCTTTGTAGCGGGGATAGGCGTCGCCGAACTTCCGATCGAGATATGTCTCTTCCGGCACGACGACACCGCGCTGCAGGATCGACAGCACCGGGATAAGCAGTACCAACACCCAGATGCTCGTCAGCACAATGGCGAGGCCGAAATAGATCAGCACCATGCCGACATAGATGGGATTGCGCGTGACGTGGTACGGGCCGACGATGACGAGTGCCGTCGCCGGCTCTCCCGGGACCACATTGGTGCCGGCACGAAAAAGGGCGCGCACGGAGAAGAACGCCAACGCGAAGCCGAGCAGCAGGAAAATAATGCCTACGGCCAAGCCCAGAGCGTTTGGCGAAGCCAGGCCCGGGCCGATGGGCAGAAACAGGGTCAGCACCGACCCCAGCACCAGCGCCCCGAGAAACAGGAGTGGCGGCTTGATCGCGACTTCAGCATAGTCGGCCTTGCTCATCGGTGTTTTGTCCCCATATCCAGGCACCCAATCCCCTCTCCCGCAGCTTGCGTCAACCGCTATCCACATTAGAGGGAAGCCGGCCCCAAAAGCGTTCAAAAGCGCGCGACATCGGGGGCCAATGCCATCCGATTCCCCAAGGCGCTCCAATAAGCCTGTGGGATGAGGCCATTCGGGACCATTTGCCCAGTTTCTGGGTCTTTTTGCCCCTTGCGCCATTGGACTATGCCGCCTATTTGAGGGGGAAGCATTCTACGGTCATGAGGCCGTAATGCTCCGGTGGTGTCTGCGCAGAGCCCACCAACCGTATCAGCAAATCTTTGCGCCTAAAGAAAGAGATGCGCGCCGCTTCGTGCCGCGCGCCATTTTGCTAACGCATGAGCTTTTCTGATCTTGGCCTGAGCCCTAAAACCGAGGCTGCCGTCAAAGCGGCAGGCTACGAAACCGCCACCCCAATTCAAGCGAAAGCGATCCCCGTTGCGGTCACCGGCCGCGACGTGCTGGGAATTGCGCAGACTGGAACCGGAAAGACCGCTTCCTTCGTGCTGCCGATGCTGACAAGGCTTGAGCGCGGACGCGCTCGAGCCCGTATGCCGCGAACGCTGATTTTAGAACCGACACGCGAACTCGCCGCCCAAGTGGCTGAAGCGTTCGAAACTCTCGGCAAGAGCCACAAGCTAACCGTGGCGCTTCTTATCGGCGGCGTGTCCTACGACGAACAAGACCGCAAACTCGATCGCGGCGCCGACGTGGTGATCGCCACGCCAGGCCGCCTGCTCGATCATTTCCAGCGCGGCAAGCTACTTCTGACCGGTATTGAAATTCTTGTGGTCGACGAAGCCGACCGGATGCTCGACATGGGGTTCATTCCCGACATCGAACGCATCTGTAAGAGGCTCCCCTTTACCCGGCAAACGCTGTTCTTCTCGGCAACCATGCCGCCTGAAATTAAGCGCCTGGCTGACAACTTCCTACACACGCCAGAACGCATCGAAGCCACTCGGCCAGCCACGGCAGCGGCGACCATCGTGCAGCGCCTGAAGAAGGCGCCGATCGATCCCGCCGGCAAGCGTGCGGCGCTTCGGGAATTGATGGGCGTGGACGGCGTCAAGAACGCCATCATCTTCTGCAATCGCAAGAAAGACGTCGGTATCGTCTTCCGGTCCCTAAAACGACACGGCTTTAATGTCGGGGCGCTCCATGGCGACTTGGACCAGCGTGAGCGCACGTCGACTCTTGAGGCCTTCCGTAATGGCGATATCGCCTTTTTGGCGGCGAGCGATGTGGCGGCGCGCGGTCTTGATATCCCCGACGTGAGTCACATTTTCAACTACGATGTCCCGGTGCACCCGGAAGACTATGTCCATCGTATTGGCCGCACCGGCCGCGCGGGCCGTGAAGGTTTCGCCGCCATGCTGGTGACCCCGAAAGACACCAAGGCGCTGAAAGCGATCGAATCGATGCTGCGCGACGAGATTGCGTGGATCGATGGGGCTCCGGCGGCCAGCGAAGTGGCTGAGGCGGAAACCGCCGAACGCAGCAATGGCCGGCGACGTGGTGGCGGTGGCCGTTCAAGGCGTCCGAAGCTCGCAAGCTCGGAGGCCGCCCCCGAAAAGGCTGCCACGACAAACGATGCGCCGAAGCCCGCTGAGACAGCTTCCAACGACAACGACCAGCAGGCCAAGGCGCGGGACGATCGTCCTAAAGAGTCGCAGCACGATGAGCCCGAAGCCAAGAGCGACAAGCCTCAAAGCGATAAGCCTCAAAGCGATAAGCCGCGGGACGACAATCGCCGGGACAACAAGGCCCAAGGCGACAAGAGCCAAGGCGAACGGAGACAAGGGCGCGGGGGTCGACCGGCTAATGACCAGCCCAAGAGCTCCGAAAACCAGCGCGGAAAGCAAAAGGGCATGGGCGACCACGTCCCCGCCTTCATGATGCGCCCTGTGCGGTTGTCATAGAGAAGCCTTGGGTTGGGGACCCCTTTGGGTCGCTCCACTTTCGAGCGATAGAATTTGGAGTTGTTTGAGGCCCCTACTCGGAGGCCTCGACGACATCCGGCACGCGCTCGCTGGCCGGCGTCAGCGCCACCGACTCGCCGCAACCGCAAGCGCTCGTCTGGTTCGGGTTGTTAAACACAAAGCCCGACTTCATCCGGTCCACCTCGTAGTCCATCTCCGTACCCAGCAAGAACATGACCGCGCTCGGGTCGATCAGGAGTCTGATCCCCTTGTCCTCGACAACCTCGTCATGGGGGCCCTGCTCGCCGACATATTCCATGGTGTATTCCATTCCAGCGCAGCCGCCATTCTTTACACCAATACGCACGCCTTCGACCTCTTTACCGGACGCGGCAGAAAGTGCGCGGATGCGCTCCGCGGCAGCTTCCGTCAGGCGCATCACTTGGGGGCGAGGATGAATGGTCATGGGCTCAAATTGGGTTGAGTGGCAGAAACGTTCAAGGGCCTATCGCTAGAACATATTGAGGGCAAGCCGCGCTTCATCGGACATGCGCGACATGTCCCAAGGCGGCTCGAACACGAGATTGACCTTCACCTGACCAACGCCTGGCACAGAAGCAATGGCATTCTCGACCCAGCCCGGCATTTCGCCCGCGACCGGACAGCCTGGCGCCGTCAGCGTCATCTCGACTTCGATATTGCGGTCGTCATCAACATCGATCTTGTAGATCAGGCCGAGCTCGTAAATGTCGACGGGAATTTCCGGATCGAACACGGTCTTAAGCGCAGCCACGAGATCGGCATGAAGCTTCTCAA